>DASQMQ010000082.1:0-18291 GCA_035645455.1 Pseudonocardia sp. | reverse complement strand
CGTCGGTCCTGGTGCGGGCCAGCCGGCTGCACGAACTCGACCGGGACGAACTCGCCGAACTCGTGCAGGACGCCTGGCTGTCCCGGGCCTCCCGGCGCCGCGCGCAGGCATGGCTGGCCGAGCGGGAAGGCCGCTGAGCCGACAGTCGGGCCGATGCACCGAACGCCCAGCACCGCCGGGCCGGCACCCCGGACCCGGCGGCGGCTCGGCGCCCGACCTCAGTCGAAGTCGGTGCTCGTGCTCAGCTCCCGCCACGCTTCGAGTTCGTCGCGCTGGGCGTCCAGGACCGCACTCGCGGCGTCGACGGCGTCGGTGCCGAGGAGGAGCAGGCCGGGTGGTCCGGGTGACTCCACCGCGGTGATGATCACCCGGGCGGCCCGTTCGGGGTCGCCGGGCTGGGTTCCGTGGGCGGTGTCGTGCTCCTTGCGCCGGCGGCCGGCGGTGTCCGCGTAGTCGGCGATCGGACGGGCGGACTGGGTGAGGGATCGGCCGGCGAAATCCGTGCGGAACCCGCCCGGTTCGACGGCCATGGCGGTGATGCCCAGCGGGTGCAGTTCCTTGCGCAACGAGCTGGTCATCGCTTCGAGCGCGGCCTTGACGGCCGCGTAGTAGCCGGATCCGGGCGGGCAGGTGCGGGCGCCGATCGAGGAGATGTTGACGACGGCGCCGCTGCGGCGGGCGCGCATGCCGGGCAGCACGGCCTTGATCATCGCGACGGCACCGGAGAAGTTGGTCGCGAACAGCCGTTGGACGTCGGCGTCGTCGCCCTCCTCGACCGCCGCCCGGTAGCCGTACCCGGCGTTGTTCACCAGGACGTCGACCCCGCCGAACCGGTCCTCGGCCCGGCGCGTGACCTCGGCGATCCCGGTGGGGTCGGTGACGTCGAGGGTGAGCGCGAGGGCCCGGTCCGGGTGGGCCGCCTCGAGGTCCTGCACCGCGGTGACGTCGCGGGCGGTGACGACCGCGTTGTCGCCGCGGGACAGCACGGCCTCGGCGAGGGCGCGACCGAGTCCGGTCGAGCAGCCGGTGATCAACCAGGTGGACACGGGTGCACTCCTCGGACGAACGATCAGTGGCAGCACGAGCCTGTCGGCTCGGGCCCCGGCGCGCAGCACGAGCCCGGCCGAGCGCCGACGGCCTGCCGCCGGCCCAGCCGCGGCGGCCCGGTCGGACTACGCATCGCCGGACCCCGTCGGGGGGCCGCATCCGCCGAGTTCGGACCGGCGCACCCGCTTGCCCAGGTCGACCCGTTTGGTCAGGTTGACCCGCTCGCCGGCCTGCCAGCTCCTGGTGCGCAGCCGCCCGACCGCCCGCGCCGCCCGGCGGTCCGAGCGCGCCGCTTCGGCCCATCGCGAGCGCAGCCGCGCGTGCTCGGCGTCGTCGAGCTCCTGCAAGGCCCGGTCGGTCGTGGTGAGCACCGCCGAGTTGAGCTCCCACAGCCCCTGGCGACCCCGGGGGTCGGCGATGAGCAGCGCCTCGGCCTGGACCCGGGCCGACCGCAGCGCCTCCAACGCCGCCGTGAGCCCGGCCTTCTCCCCCTCGCCGGAGCCCTCGATCTCGGCGTGCACCAACCGCCCGAACGCCCCGACGACCGCGGCGACGCGGGCCATCAGCGCGGCCGTGCTCCGGCGCACCTCGGCGGCGTAGTCGGGATCCTCCGCCAGGCCGGTCCGCTCCAGCGTCGCGTCGTAGGTCGCCCGGAACAGCGTCCGGACCGACACCGAGGTGTGCTCCAGCGCGTCCAGGCTGTCCCGCAGGCTGCGTTCGCTGCGGGGAGCACCCAGCGCCCGGACGTTCAGCCTGCGGCTCTCCTCGGCGTGCGCGAGCGCGCGGTCCACCCGCGGGGCGTGCCGGTTGAGCCGGCGGGCGTCCTCGAGCCACCGCATCGCCTGCTCGGACTCGACGGGGCCGTCGGCCAGCGCGCGGGCCGCGTCGGCGAGCAGCTCGGCGATCTCCCCGGCGAACTTCTGGACGGCGCGCCCGGCGTGGCGGGTCTGCACCGCGGGCGGGAACGCCACGTTGACCAGAACGCCGACGGCCGCGCCGACGAGGGTCTCGATGACGCGCCCGGCCCCGACCGTCTCGGCCGCCGACGAGTAGCCGACGCCGAGCACCAGCATCGCGCTGATCGGCACCTCGACCAGGTGCGGGCCGAGGCGCATGACCTGGCCGACGACGATGGATGCCGCGATGAGAGCGCCGAGGCTCCACCAGCTCAGCCCGACGACCGAGACGAACAGCACCGCCAGCGCCACCCCGGCGACCACGCTCAGCACCCGCTGGATCCCGTTGACGAGCGTGCTCGCGAGCGTCGCCTGCACCACCAGCAGCGCGGTGAGCGCGGCGATCAGCGGGGGCGGGTCCTGCAGCCCGACCGCCTCGGCCACCAGGAACGCCGCGACGCTGGCGCCGGTGAGGCGCCCGGCGCGGATCGCGGCCGAGCGGCCGCGGTCGCGGCACCGCCGGACGATCTCGGTCCGGAACCGCCTGACGGCCCCTCGTGCGCCACGCCACCCGCTCGCCATCGGGTCATCGTCCGCGTCCACCCCGGCCGCCGGAAGTCGCATCACCCTGCATCCATCGTCGGGCGATCGACCGGTGTCACGCGGCCGAACCGTGTGCTGCGTCATCGGCGTCGGTGCCGGTCGGTCGCGAGCCTGCCGGGAAGGGCTCAGCCGCTCGACCGGAAGCTGCGCTCGACCAGCTCCAGGACCCGCGCGACGGGCGGCGCCACGCCGTGCAGCTCGACGTGCGCGCCGTCGCCCCGGACCGCCGCGACGTACTGGTGGAGGACGTGCGCGGCGCCGGCACTGAGGAACGCGACCCGGCCCAGGTCGATCCGCAGCCGGCGGCCGCGGGCGACGGCGGTGGCCTGCAGCGCGGCGTCGAAGACGTCCAGGTTCGTCATGTCGATCTCGCCGCTCACGTGCACGGCGCCCGCGGCCCTGCGCACGGTGATCTGCGGCCCGCGCAGATCCCCGCCGTGGTGGGCGACGGCCAGGTCGACGCAGTCGGTCCCGGCTCCGGGGCGGTCGTAGACGCACAGCACCTCGATCGGGTGGTCGACGCAGAGGTCGGTCAACGTCGTCTCGACGGCGTCGTGGAACCGACCGGACCTGTCGGCGATGACCTCGTCGGCGTGGATGAGGACACCGAGCCCCCGGAAGCCGTCGGCGAGAGCCTGCTGCACCAGCTCCAGGGGCCTGGCAGACGGGTGGATGTCCGCGGGGCTGAGCACGGTCACGTCCGACGTCGCGGCGCTCGGGTGCGGGAGCGCCCCGACGGCGCAGATCCGCCGCCCCCGCTGCACCGCGGTCCGGAGCCAGGAGTCGATCCTGGTCTCCGCGTGGTCGGCGTACGTCCGTGACCGGAGGAGACCGTGGTGACCGGACGGCGAGCGGGACGGGTCGATGGTGGGCACGGACTACCGCCTCCCGTTCCGCGCGTCGAACACCAACCGGATGGTGAAGGCGTCCCCCGCCCGGTCGAAGGTGATGTGGCTGCACAGCTGGTGGGCCATCCACAGGCCGAGACCGGCCGACTGGCGACTCGCCGCGGGCAGGAGCCCGACGAACGGGTCCGGCGGTCCGGCGCCGCGGTCGGCGACCGTGGCCACGATGCGGTCGGCGGCGCACCACAACCGCAGCCGGACCGGCGCCCGTCCGTGCACGAGGGCGTTGGTGACCACCTCGTTGATGCACATCACCACGTCGTCGACGTCGACCGCGTCGGCCGCCAGCAGCTCCCCGCAGGCCCGCGCGGCTCCGCGGGCCTCCCGGGGTGTCGGATCGACCAGCTCGAACAGCGGCGCGGACGTGGCCTCCACCGGGTCGGGAGGTGCGGGCGGTCGGCCGAGGAGGAACCGGCGGGGGTCCTCGTAGTGCGGGTTGGTGACCTGCGCCCCGTCCTCCGCGACGAGCCACGGGTGGGTGCGCATGACGTCCTCGAGCACCGGAGCGGGAGCGGTCCGCGTGTCGTAGGGACACACGTTCCACACCGGGAACTCCGCGTAGACGTGGTTGATCGCCGCTTCGTAGCGGGCCCACCAGTCCCACGGCGAGCCGTGGCCGGGGTACGGGGTCTCCCCCACCAGCCTGACGTGCCGCGCTCCCGAGGCCAGGTGCGCCGCGAGCATCTCCCGGTCGTTCCGGATGGTGCTGGCCGGGTCGTGGCGTCGGGTACGCACGCCCAGGAAGACCAGGTCGGAGTGGCCGACGGCGTCGCGGAGCAGCTCGGCCACCCGGGCGTTGAGCGCGACCAGCGTGGGCTCGGCCGCCTTGAGCCCGTCCTCGACGAAGGGCACGACGGCGCTGAGGAACTCGTCGTCGGACTCGTAGAACAGCGCCTGGTGGACGTGGCCGAGCCCGTGGACGGGCGCGCCCCCTGTCATCGGCCCTCCCTCCGTTCGGCTGGTGCGGCCCATCCGGCGCGGGCTGCGACGTTCTGCTCAGCTGCGGCACGGGCCGCACGTGCGCGGCGACACCCGGCCAGGACCAGCCCTCCCGTCATCGACCGCCTGCCGGTGGACCGGCGTGCGGTCAGCGCGAAGCCTATTCCGGATCGTCCAGATCGCCGGAGTAGGGCACGGGATGGTCCTGGCCGCGCTCGGTGAAGTAGTCGTTGAGCGCCTGGGCGAGGATGTCGTGCTCGTAGGCGGTGGGTTCGCGGGCCCCCCGCAGGGTGGCTTCGACCTCGGCCGCGCTCATCGTCCCGCCCAGGCCGATGGAGGCCATCCAGAGGTCGTCGGGCTGGAGGTCCGACATCGCCAACCCGGCCCGCAGCACGGATGCCGATCGCGAGTGCAGGACCGCACGCCGCGAAGCCCGGGGATCATCTGCCCGTCCCTGCACGAGCGAAGCATGCCGCACGCGGGCCGGTGCGGCACGTCGGCCCGCGGCCCGGGGACAGCGGAGCGACGTCGCCGGACACCGGCGGTCGGGCCCGCCGGCTCGGTGAGCTCCTCCGCACCGAGCCGCTACGATGACGCCGTCCGGGTCGAGCAGTCTGCTCTGGCGATTTGATGTCGGGTCCCGAGGGGCCCCGCCCGGGCGTACCCGATGTGGTGCTGGTGCGTGCGCCCCCGCTGCTCCTGGAAAGGGCGCACATGTCCGTGCTGGGTGGAGACGGCTGCACAACAGCGGCGCAAGGTCTCCGTGGTCCGGTCCGCTCGATGCTCCGGTCGGACACCTCGGACGAGCCGATCGCCGTGCTCACCGTGCACGGTGAGGTCGACACGGCCGAGGCCGCGCAGCTGCGGCGAGCCGGCTCAGCGCTGCTGGGGACGACCCGGACCGTCGCGGTCGACCTGTCGGGGGTCACCTTCTTCGGCAGTCGCGGCATCACCGCCCTGGTCGAGCTGCACCACGGGGCCACCACGTCGGGCACCGTCCTGTGGATCATCACCGGGAAGGCGAACCGCGCGGTGCTGCGTCCGCTGGCGCTGACCGGCCTCGACAGCGTGCTCCGGCTGGCGTCCGCACCTGAGCACATCGCCGACGAGGAGGGGCCCGTCCCCCGGCGCCGGCGTAGCTGACCCCGTGCCGAGTTCTCGCTATAGGGTCTCGACGGGCGGATGGTCCGTCTCCGTACCGCAGCTCTGGCGTCGTGCGAACGCCACGACCACCCGAGGAGCCTCGATGCCGGCTGGAACGGACGGACAGCAGCGACGCGGCGGTGAGCCGCCGGCCGCGGTGGTCGTGGAGTTCGCCACCCTCGCCCAGGAACTGCTCGCCGCATCGACCGTGCACGACGTCCTCGTCCGGGTCGTGGCCGCGGCGGAGAAGGTCGTTCCCGGTGTCGACCTGGTCAGCGTCACCCTGCACGCCGCGGACGGGCGGTTGGACACGCCCGTGGCCACCGGCCCGGTCGCCCGCACCCTCGACGAGCTGCAGTACGAACTCGGCGAGGGCCCGGCCATCGAGGCGAGTCGCGTCACCGGTCTCGGGCTCGCCGAATCCTCCGACCTGGCCGCGGACGCCGGGTTCGGCGCGTGGGGACCCGCCGCGATGGAGTACGGGGTGCACAGCGTGCTGTCCCTCGGTCTGTTCCCCAAGCAGGCACCGCCGCGCATGGGCACCCTGAACTACTACTCGACCCGCCCCCACGGGCTGGACGGAGCCGACCGCGACATGGCCGTGGTGCTCGCCGCGCACGCCGCGACCGCGCTCGCCGGCACGATCGCCACCAACGCGGCCGAACTGCAGGTGGCGCAGCTGCGGGAGGCACTGCGCAGCCGCGACGTCATCGGGCAGGCCAAGGGCGTCCTGATGGAGCGTCGGGGCATCAGCGAGTCCGAGGCGTTCGACATCCTGCGCACCGCGTCCCAGTCGCTCAACATCAAGCTGGTCCGGGTGGCCACCACGCTGGCCGAACGACGAGCCGAGATCTGACGCGATCCGGAGTCCGCTGATCCACGGGGATCGGACAGCGCGGTGACCGACGGTTGCCGCGCAGCTGAACGTGGATCATCCGGGACATGGCCGGCAGCCGAAGCGGGTAGCCCTGGTGTACGGAGCGGACCTGGGTGAGAGCGGGCCGCCGGTACACCAAGGAGATCCAGATGACACGCCCGTCTGCGGAGAAGGGTTCGGCGGAGTCCGCCGGCACCGGCACGGCGAGATCGACGCTGGACCGGCGGCGCGACAAGCTGCAGGCCACGAAGGCCGCGGCCGAGTCGGCTGCGTCCCGGGTCGCCGACATCGACCAGCAGCTCGACCACAACTCCACCCAGCGCCGGGAGTACGAGGCCGCGCTGCAGTCCGCCCTCGACCGGGTCGCGGCCATGAAGAAGTCGATCAAGGCGTCGGTGAAGGAGGGCGACCGGCTGCAGGCCGCGCGCAAGAAGGCCCGCCGGGCCGTCGCGCAGGCCCAGCAGCGCGCCGCCACCGCCGAGACCAAGTACGACCGCGCCGTCCTGGCCGACCTGGTCCGCCGGGAGAAGGACAACGACCTGTCCGCGCACGCCGCGGGGAGCAGCGGTGCGGGGTCTGCGGACACCCCGGCGCCGGCCGGCGCCGAAACCCCGCCGTCGGACAAGCCGTCGCCGAAGCCGTCGGACAAGTCGGACACGTCGTCGGACAAGCCGTCGCCGAAGCCGTCCGACTCGCCGTCGGACAAGTCGGACACGTCACCGACGGCGTCGGCGGCGGGAACCGCGAAGACCGACTCCGACGCGGCGGCGGAGCCGGCACCCACCACCACCGCCAGCGCCCGGACGACCGCGGCCCGGACGACGGCCAGCCGCGCCCGGGCGACCACCGCCCGCCCGCGGAGCACCGCCGGCACGAGCCGGCGCGCGTCGCCCCGGGGCACGGGCACCGGATCGAGCGGTGACCGTCCCGACAGCGGCAGCACGGGCACCTGACAGCACTCCGACCCGGGAACGCAGCAGGCCGGCCGCGGCGAGGGCGTCGGTCAGCCGGGCCGGTGAGACAGATGAGGATGTCGCCGCCTTGGCCTGCTTCAGCCGGCCGAGCTCGTCGAGCGGGTCGGGGCGGCGACGACCACGGTGCGGAGTTGCGCGCTGCACACGATCCCGGGATCCGGCCTACCCGGTTGGTCGATCAGGTGGTACCGGGTGCCAGTCCAGACACACCACCGTGGCGTCGTCGTTGAGCACCCCGGCGCAGGACTCGCTGACCGCGCGGGTGATGTGCCGGACGAGTTCCGGGGGTTCGAGGTGGCGGTGCTCGGCGAGCAGTGCGGCGAGGCGGCGGTAGCCGAACTCCCGCTCACCGCGCCGGTGTGCCTCGGTGATCCCGTCGGTCAGCAGCACCAGCCGGTCACCGGGCTGGAGCTGGACCGGGTGCGGCGGGTAGCGCGTCGACGCCATCAGCCCCAGCGGCAGCGCGGGCGGGATGAGCAGTTCGCTGACCGCTCCGTCGCGCACCAGCAGCGGCGGCGGGTGGCCGGCGTTGAGGCACGTCGCGACACCGCTGTCGACGTCGAGTTCGAGGACGAGTCCGGTGACGAAGTCCGGGCCCGGGAACTGCTCCACCAGGTGCCGGTTCGCCGACTCGGTCTGCTCCACGATCGTGCAGCCCGCCCGCCGGGAGTTGCGCATCGCCGTGCACGCGAGGCTGGCCAGCAGCGCCGCGCGAAGCCCGTGACCGACCGCGTCACTGACCGACACGGTCAGCCGGTGCGCGCTGATGGCGTAGTCGAAGTTGTCCCCACCGATCTCGTAGGCCGGCTCCACGGTGCCGGCGATGGAGAACCCGGGGAGCTCGAAGGCCAGGCTGGGCAGCAGCTCCCACTGGATCTCCGCGGCCAGCCCGAGCTCACGGCGACGGCGCAGGATCTCGAACCGATCGGTGTAGCGGCGCGCGCCGGTCAGCACGTGCCCCAGCACCCGGGCGACGTCGTCGAGCACCTCCAGCACGTCGCGGCCCAGCCCCTGGTCGGGCATGGTCACGGCCAGCACCCCGAGCCGCTCGGCGCGCACCGACACCGGCAGGTAGACCACCAACGCCGATCCGCCCAGCCCGCCGGCGGCGGCCCCGGCCGCAGCGGCGTCCTCAGCTTGCTCCAGCGCGACGGTGACGCTGCGCTGCTCGCGGTAGGCCTCCCCGGCAGCGCTCTCGATCAGGTCCTGGGGGCGGATCCGCCCGGCGGGCCGACCGGCGGCAACCGGTTCCAGGCTCGCCTCGGCGTAGTCGGCCAGCAACAGGACACAGGCCTGGGCGCCGACCTGCCGGTGCAGCCAGCGCGAGCAGACATCGACCAGCTCCGAGGGGTGCGCCCGGTCCAGATCCCGCAACAGAGCGCCGACCCCCAACCGGAAGGCGGCAGGACTCTCGGACACAGCGACACCCTGCCACCAGCACGCGCGGTAGTCCCGCGCGGCCGCGCGGCTCGGCCTGGCCGCACCGGATCGTGGCCGGTCGCTGACCCGGATCGGCCGGACTCCGCCCGCGCCGCGGAGGACGACCCGGTGCCTGCTCGGACACCGGCCTCAACCGGCCGTCGGTCTCCTGGTGCTCACGCGGCGGCCGGGAAGGCCGGCACTCGCGGGTCGGGTCGGGCCGCGGCTGTCGCCTCGCGGACCAGCCGCAGGATCGCGCCCGGCGCGTCGGATTGCGGCGCGTGCCCGGCGCCGAGCAGCGGCCGGAACCGCGAACCCCGCACGAACGCCAGATAGCGGGGGGTCTGCCCGCCGGCGATCACGTCCGCGGTGCCCTGGGCCAGGATCACCGGACAGTCGATCCCCGCCAGGCCGAGCGGCACATCGGCCAGCACGGCCCACCACAGCAGTCGCCAGAAGTCCGTGGCGCCGGCGAACCCGTCACGCAGCGCCCGGGCCTCCACCTCCCCGGACAACCACGGCGCCGACCGCAGCCCGGTCAGCAGCAGTGCCCGGCCCACCACGGACCGCGCGGCCGGGCCGATCAACGGCCGCGCCGCGCGCAGCAGCACCCGGGCGCCGCCCATCACGACGCCCTGGTAGATCCGCTCCGCGGGCAGGTTCAGCCCCGACGGGGAGATCGCCACCACCGACCGGGCCCGCCCGCGCACCGCCAGCTCCAGCGCGAGCCGCCCGCCGAGCGAATTGCCCAGCACGTGCACCTGCCCGACGCCGAGTACGTCCAGGTCGGACTCCAGGGCGTCGGCGACGGCGGCGAGGGTGGGGCGGGCCGAGAGGGCCGGGGAACGCCCGTGGCCGGGCAGGTCGGGCAGGAGGACCCGGTACCCGGAGTCCAGGCGGGGGCGGAGCGCGGCGAAGTCGGCGCCGGTGCTGCCGATGCCGTGCAGCAGCAGCAGGGGCTCACCGGAACCGGCACTGTCCCAGGAAAGTTGCGGTGTCACCGGTACGGGATACCCGGCGCGGGCACGACCGCTCCCGGCGATCTCGGACGTGCGTCACATCCGCGCGGTTCCGCGGGCCCGAACGAGGCACTTCCCCCAGCGCCGGAGGTAGCTGCCACGCCGCAGGACGGTCGTACACTGTAGCCGGAGGGCGGCGGAGAAGGCGGCTTTCGGCCCGTTCTCGAGCATCGCCAACATCACCGCCGCGGTGCTGGTTCGACCCGCGTTTCATGGGACACTGAACGATGCGGCAGAGCTGGTCCGGACGCTCGGACGCGGAGGCAGCACCGCCTCGCCGCGCCTCAGCTCGATCTCTGGAGGGCCGCAGCATGACCGACGTTCCACAATCGTTCCTGCCCGGGATCACGCCCGCGTTCCTCGCGGCGCTGTGCGCTCACCGATGACGGGTGACGGACTCCTCGCCGCCCGTCCTCACGTCGACATCCCGACCTACGACCGGGACGCGCTGCTCCCCTCGGTGGTGCACATCAGCGTCGGCGGCTTCTCCCGGGCCCACCAGTTGCTCTACTTCGACGAGCTCGCCCAGCGGCGGATCAGCAACGACTGGGGTGTGGTCGGGGTGGGGCTGCACAGCCGCGAGATGAGAGACGCCCTCGCACCCCAGAACTACCTGTACGTGGTGGTCGAGCGGGACGCCCAGGGCGACCGGGCCCGGGTGGTCGGGTCGCTGACCGGATACCTGTTCGCGCCGGAGGACCCGGAGGCCGTGCTGGCCCGCCTGGCCGATGCCGGCACCCGGCTGGTCACCTTGACCATCACCGGAAACGGTTACCGGATCGACCCGCAGACCGGGCGGTTCGACCCCGACGACGCCGAGGTGCAGCGGGACCTGCGGCACCCACGACGCCCCGGGGGCGCCCTGGGTTACCTGGTGGAGGCGCTGGACCGGCGGCGCCGCAGCGGGGTGCCCCCGTTCACCGTGCTGTCCTGCGACAACATGCCCCACAACGGCATGGCGACGCGCACCGCGGTGGTCGGCTTCGCCCGGCTCCGCGACGAGGTCCTGGCCCGGTGGATCGCCGACACCGTGGCGTTCCCCAGCAGCATGGTCGATCGGATCACCCCGCAGACGACCGCGGACGAGCGCGTCGCGGTCGCGACGGTGTTCGGGGTGCGGGACCGCTGGCCGGTCATCACCGAGCCGTTCTCCCAGTGGGTCGTGGAGGACGACTTCTGCAACGTCCGACCGCCGCTGGACCACGTCGGGGTCCGGTACGTCTCGGACGTGGCTCCCTACGAGCTGATGAAGACCCGCCTGCTCAACGCCAGCCACTGCGCGCTGGGGTACCTGGGCCACCTCGCCGGCTACCTGCACACGCACGAGGTGGTGGCCGACCCGGTGTTCCGCGCCTACACCGCCCGGCTGATGGACGAGGAGATCTCCCCGCTGCTGCCGGTCGTGGCGGGCGTCGACCTCGCCGACTACCGGTTCACCCTGCTGGAGCGGTTCGCCAATCCCGCCATCGGGGACCGGCTGGAACGGCTGTGCGGCCGGGGGTCGACGAAGATGCCGAGCTACCTGCTGCCCTCCCTGCGCCGGGCCGTGCAGGAGGGCCGGCCCTACGCCCTGCTCGCCCTCGCCGTAGCGGGCTGGTTCCGCTACCTGCAGCGCGTGGACCACTCGGGCGACCCGGTCGAGATCCACGACCTGCGCGGGCCGGAACTGCAGGCGCTCGCGCTGGCCGGTGGCCAGGACCCGCGGCCGTTGTTGGCGGAGCGCTCCGTGTTCGGAGACCTCGGCCGGGACCGCGGATTCGTCGAGGTCCTCGCCGAAGCCCTGCGCCGGTTCGAACGCGACGGCGTGCGGGCAACCGTGGCCGACTACGTCAGCGGCCCCTTCCCCGCTGCCGGAATCACCTGCGACACGAGCGGAGAGACAGCATGACCCGGGGCCGGCTGCACACCGACCTGATCGACCGGCTGGAGGTGCTGCTCTGCGACGCGGACGGCAACCTGTTCCCCTCCGAGGAGCCCGCGTTCGTGGCATCCGCCGAGGTCACCAACGCCTTCCTGGCCGAGCTCGGCGTGCGACGGCGCTACGCGCCCGAGGAGCTGCGCCTCGCCACGACGGGCATGAACTTCCGCAACACCGCTCGTGCCCTCGCCGCCGAGCACGGGATCGACGAGGTCACCGGCCTGGAGGGGTGGGTCCGCGAGGAGAAGCGCGTGGTCACTGCGCACCTCAGCGCCACCCTGCGTCCTGACCAGCAGGTCCTCCGGGCGCTCACGGCGCTGCAGGAGCAACTCCTGCTCGCCGCGGTCAGCTCCAGCGCGCTCGCGCGCCTCGAGGGCTGCTTCGCGGCCACCGGGCTGGACACCCTGATCCCGGCCGATCGGCGGTTCAGCGCCGAGGACTCGCTACCGGTACCGACCAGCAAACCCGACCCGGCGGTCTACCTGCACGCTTGTGCGCAACTGGGCATATCCCCGCAGGCGGGTCTCGCGGTCGAGGACTCGGTCCCCGGTGCGCAGTCCGCGATCGCGGCCGGCTGTCCCACGGTCGGCAACGTCGTGTTCGTGCCGGCCGCCGAGCGGCCGGCACGGGTCGCCGCGCTGCGCGAAGCCGGTGCGGTGGCCGTGGTCTCGTCGTGGGCCGAGCTCACCGACCTGCTGCTGCCCGCCCTCGCCCGGCGCGCCGGCGCCGGTCTGACAGCGACGGCGGAGCTGTGATGAAGATCGTCTACAACAGCTTCAGCGGCCGGTACTCCGACAACCCCCGCGCGGTGTACGAGGCACTGGTCGGGCGCGGCCAGGAGTTCGACCACACCTGGCTGTGCCATCCGGACCACGCGCACGCCTTCCCGCCCCACGCGCGGACGGTGCCGTTCGGGAGCCCGGCGTGCATCGCCGCCCTGGAGGCGGCCGACGTCCTGGTCTCCAACGACCACGTGCCCCTGGACTGGGACAAGCGGCCGGGAGCGACCTACCTGCAGACCTGGCACGGCACGCCGCTCAAACGGATCCACCACGACGTGCGGTGGGCACCGAAGGGTCGGCTGGAGTACCTGGGCCTCGACATCGCCCGCTGGGACCACCTGCTGTCCCCCAACCGGGCCAGCACACCGCGGCTACGGCGCGCCTTCGGATTCACCGGGGAGCTGCACGAAACCGGCTACCCCCGCAACGACCTGCTCAGCGCGCCCGAGCGGTTCGAGGCCGGCGCCGCGGTGCGCGCGGAACTGGGCATCCCGGCCGGCCGGACGGTGGTGCTCTACGCCCCGACCTGGCGCGACGACGAGGTGTTCGGGGCGGACGGCCCGGGCTTCACGCTGCAGCTCGATCTCGACGACTTCACCGCCCGGCTCGGCGACGACCACGTGCTGCTGCTGCGGCTGCACAGCCTGGTCGCCGACCGGCTCGCCCTGCCGGCCGGCGCCCCCGTGATCGACGTCTCCGGCTACCGCGACGTGCGCGATCTCTACCTCGCGGCGGACCTGCTGGTCACCGACTACTCCTCGACGATGTTCGACTTCGCCGTCACCGGCCGACCGATCCTGCTGTTCACCTACGACCTCGACCACTACCGCGACGAGGTCCGCGGCTTCTACTTCGACCTGGCCGCCGAGGCGCCCGGCCCGCTGCTGAGCACCAGCCCGGAGCTGATCGACGCGATCCGCGACGTCGAGGAGGTGGCCCGGGAGCACCAGGACCGGCACGCGGCCTTCCGGCGGACCTTCTGCCACCTCGAGGACGGCCACGCCACCGATCGGGTCCTGGACCGCTTCTTCCCGGCGGACGACCAGCACGTCACGACCCACCCGGCCCGTCCGACGCGACCGTGAGGAGCCCACGATGCCCGCTGCCGACCGAGCCGGACCCCCGGCTGTCCCGAGCCCCCGTACCAGCACGGCCGTCACGCCCGCGCGGCGCCGGGCGCCCGTGCAGGTGGTGATCCTGGCCGCCGGCATGGGCACCCGCCTGGGTCGATCGCTGCCCAAGCCACTCACCGAGCTGCGCGACGGGCGCAGCATCCTGCGCCGCCAGCTCGACGGCCTGGCCGCCGTCCTGCGGGACGACCTCGAGGTCACGCTGGTCGTCGGCTACCAGGCTGAGCAGATCATGGGAGCGGCACCGGAGGCCGCGTTCGTGCGCAACCCCGACTACGCCCGCACCAACACCTCGCAGAGCCTGCGGCGAGCGCTGGAGGAGTCCCGCCCCGGAGGCGTGCTGTGGCTCAACGGTGACGTCGTGTTCGACCCCGCGATCCTCGAGCACGTGCTGCCCGCGATACGCGCGGACCAGAGCTTCGTCTGCGTGGACACGGCCACCGTCTCCGACGAAGAGGTCAAGTACACCGTGGACGCCGAGGGCTACGTGCGCGAGCTCTCCAAGACGGTGGTCGGCGGGCTGGGCGAGGCCATCGGGATCAACTACGTGTCGGCGGCGGACAAGCAGATGTTGATCGAGCACCTCGGCCGGTGCGACGACTCCGACTACTTCGAGCGCGCCCTCGAGACCGCCGTCGCCCAGGAGGGCATGCGGATCCGCCCCGTCGACATCTCCGCGTTCGCCGCGGTCGAGGTCGACTTCGAGGAGGACCTGGCCCGCGCGAACCTGCGCTGCGTGCCCGCGACGACCGAGCCGCGCCACGGGGCTGACCAGGGAGAGTCGGCACGCTGACCGGCGACCACCGGCTCCCGACCGCGGCCGACCGGTCGACTGATCGGCGGTGGCGCAGGACGGCCGGGCGGCCCCCCGGACGCCGCATGGGAACGCCGGGAAGGGCCGGTCTGCGCGAACGTCCTGGGTCGACGTAACCGTCGCTGATCGCCAGGGCGTGGGTCAGCCCTCCGCTTCGCGGACGTCCGTTCCGTGCTCGGCGAACGCCTTGAAGTCCTGCATGTGCACGTGCGACTGCTTGCGGAAGGCCCGGCGCATGAAGGGCACCACGAGTCGCATCGGTAGGCCGCTGAACCGGTATTCGTTCTCGCTCTCCCAGAGCGTCGTCTCCGGACCGGCTTCGGTGAACCGTTCGCGCGCGGCGTTCCACATGCCCTCGGCGACGATCTCGCGCTCGAAGTGGACGATGCTGCCCCTCGGGATCTCGTGCAGGTTCGCCGGGTCCCGCCGGGTGATGGTCTCCGTGAGCTCCATGGTCTGCTGCCCCATCTGCATCACGACGCGCGACTCGGTACCGACCTGCCCGTGCATCCCGTTCAGCGGCTCGTGCAGCACCAGGCCTCGCAGCCACTTCGGTACGTGTGCGGGATCGGCGAGCAGCTGGACCACCCGCTCCCGAGGCAGGGCGATCTCGATCGAGACGGTGAACTTCACGGGCGGAGTGCTCCAGGTTCTCCTCGGCAGCGGATGCACAGTAGCAGCTCTCGCCTATATTAGGTCCATCTTATGGGCGGCCCACCGCGCCGGCTGCTCGATCTCGGCTCGCCGGATCGAGCCGCTCTCGAGGTTGATCCCGAACGGCACGCCCACCCGCGGCAGTGCGCGATACGCCTCGACGAGACACGCCGGTCCACCCGCCCGCGTCCAGCACCGGCACCGTCCGCCCGGTCAGGCCGCGAACACCTCCAGCGCCGGGAGTCCGGCCCCGGCCCGGTCGAACATGGTCAGGTTGGCGAACCGGTTCGGCTCGCCCGGGCTGGGCCGCACCGCCGCCAGCCACGCCGGCTCCCAGGCGACGAAGCCGAGCCCGGCGTCACCGGGCACGTCGTCGATCACCGTCCGCAGCGCCGCGAAGAACGCCGCCTGGCCCTGCGGGGTGGGCGGGAACCGATCGGCCTCGGGCAGCACCCGGGCGTGCGGCACGTAGGGGTCGGGGATCCCGTCGGTCCGCAGCGTCCACGGGTAGGCGCTCTCGACGACGGCGACCGGCCGGTCGATCCGTTCGACGATGCCGTCGAGGTTGGCCGACAGCGCCGCCAGCGGGCCGTGCCACCACGGGAAGTAGGACAGCCCGGCGACATCGAACTCCACGCCCCGATCGAGCAGGTTGCCGAAGAACCGCTCGCAGCCGCGGCGGTCGCCGCCGCGGTCGGTGTGCACCACCGTCCGCACGTCCGGGCCGGCGTCGCGCACCCCGAGCACCCCGGCCTGCAGCAGGGTGGCCAGGACGTCCCACTCGGCGGTCGTCCCGCGCTGGATCCGCCCGCTCGGCCAGAGCATGCCGTTGGAGACCTCGTTGCCGATCTGGACCAGGGCCGGCGGCGTGCCCTGCGCGGCCAGCGCGGAGACGACGTCGGTGGTGTAGCGGCGGACGTTGTCGGCGAGCTCGTCCAGGTCCCGGCCGGCCCACGCGCGGGGGGTGGGTTGGTGGGTGGGGTCGGCCCAGAAGTCGGCGTAGTGCAGGGCGAGCATGGTGTGGCAGCCGGCGGCGTTGGCGCGCCGGGCGAGCGCCAGCGTGGCGGCCAGGTCGCTGGTGTCCGGGGGCGGATCGACCCACAGCCGCAGCCGGACGAGGTTCATGCCCCGCGCCGCCAGGAGCTGCTCGACCGACGCCGTCCGCCCGGCGTCGGAGAAGCCGAGCCCGGCGCGCTCCAACTGCAGGGTGAACGACAGGTCGGCCCCGCGCACGACGGTCAGCGGGGGCAGTACCCGCGGGGGCGCGGCCGGCTCCGGCACAGCCGGCGGCGGGGGTCCGCCCTGGGCCTCGACAGGGGCCGTGCAGGCGCCCACGGCCGGCAGCGCGGCCATCGCGGCGGTGAGGCCGAGCAGGCGACGTCGTGACAGCACCCGGTCAGCCCCCTCTCGTCGGTCATCCGGGGCGCTGCGGCACGCCCGGACGATGAGCAGGTCGTCCGAAAGGGCCGGAGTGTTGCAACTTCTGCGAAGATCGGTCCGCTCAGGGTCGGAACACCTGCAACGCGGGCAAGGGCTCCCCGTCCGGACCGAACATCGCGAGGTTGGCGTAGGGGTTGCCGGCGCCGTCCCGGACGCCGACCTCGTGGCCGCGCCAGGCGGGTTCCCACACGAAGAACCCGGCGCCGCGGCCGGCCGGCACCGAGCCGACGACCGAGCGCAGCTCCTCGTAGAACGCGGCCTGCCCCTGCGGGGTGGGCGGGAACCGGCCGCCCTCGGGCAGGTCGGCGGCACTGCTGGCGAAGTAGTCGACGCGGCCGTCGGTGGGCAGTGACGAGGGGTGCGCGCACTCGACGACCACCACGTCCTTGCCGTACCGGTCGGCGAGCAGGTGCAGGGTCCGCCCGAGATCGTCGAGCGAGCCGTGCCAGAAGGGGTAGTACGACAGCCCGATGAGGTCGACCTCGACGCCGCGCCCGACCACGTTGTCGAAGAAGTAACGGCTGCCACCCGGATCGCCGCTGCGATCGATGTGAACCATCGTGGGGAGCCCGGCGGCGGCATCGCGCGCGCCGTCGAGGCCGGCGCGCAGCAGCTGCACGAAGCCGTCCCAGTGCTCCTGCGCGCCGGTGACTACCCGGCCGAGCGGCCACAGCATGCCCCCGGTGACCTCGTTGCCGATCTGGATCATCGACAGCGGGGTGCCCTGGGCCGCGAACGCGGCGACCGAGCCGCGGGTGTAGGTCCGCACCGTCTCGGCCAGCGCCGCGAGGTCGCGACCCTGCCAGGCCGCGGGGATCTGCTGGGTGCGGGGGTCGGCCCAGAAGTCGGAGTAGTGCAGGTCCAGGTGGATCCCGCAGCCCGCGGCGGCGGCTCGCCGCCCCAGCTCCAGGGCCATCGGCAGGTCGCTGTACCCGGTGGGCGGGTCGACCCAGGCCCGCAACCGGACGAAGTTCGCCCCCCGGGCGGCCAGCACCGCCTCGACCGGCCGGACCCCGGTGCCGTCGGAGACGGTGGACCCGGCCGCCTCGAGCTGGAGGGCGAACGAGATGTCGGCGCCGCGGATCCGCACGGGCGCCGGACGGGGAGCCGGCGCGGGCACCGCTTCCGGCGGGGAGGCCGTGCACGCGCCCGCTGTGGTGGCGAGGGCGGCGGCGGACAGGAACCGCCGGCGGGTGAGCACATGGACCTCCTCGTGGGGCCGATCGTACGAACCGGCAGTGGCAAACGCATGAGTGACATCAGCCACACCCGTCCCGGGACGGGATCGTCGCGGAGCGCACACCTAGCTGCACGAACGTGTCGAACAGTCACCTGGTCTAGCTATAACTACAACCACCGCAGTAACGCTCGGTGGCATTCAGCCGAGAGTTGGAGGTGCCCCGTCCTGTCCCGGCGGGTGTGGGCAGGACCGCAGGCGCTCGTACTCCCCCACGCCAAGACACCCGCTCTGGAGGCATCATGCGCGTGCTCATCACCGGCGGCGCCGGCTTCCTCGGATCGCACCTGTGCGACGCCCTCGTGGCCCGCGGCGACTCCGTGGTCTGCGCCGACGACCTGTCGACCGGCCGGCTGGACAACGTCGACCACCTGCTGGCCGAACCCCGGTTCACCTTCCTGCAGGTCGACGTGTCGGAGTCGATCCCGCTGGAGGGCCGCGTCGACGCCGTCGCGCACCTGGCCAGCCCGGCTTCCCCGCCCGACTACCACCGG
>DASQMQ010000081.1:0-6879 GCA_035645455.1 Pseudonocardia sp. | reverse complement strand
CCTGCGGGTGGCCTTCGTGGTCACCCGCGCGCCCTCGGAACCGTGGGAGGTGGCCCGCACCACCCTGCAGGCGATGCTCGACCAGGACTACCCGCGCCCCTACGACGTGTGGCTCTGCGACGAGCGGACCACCGACGAGATCCGGCACTGGTGCGCGCGGCACGGGGTGCGGCTGTCGACCCGGGAGGGAGTCGAGGACTACCACCGGCTCACCTGGCCGCGGCGCACCAAGTGCAAGGAGGGCAACCTGGCCTTCTTCTACGACCACGGCGGCTACCGCGACTACGACGTCGTCGCCCAGCTCGACTGCGACCACGTGCCGGCGCGCACCTACCTGCGCGAGATGGTCCGCCCGTTCGCCGACGACGCGATCGGCTACGTCAGCGCGCCGAGCGTCTGCGACACCAACGCCGCCGAGTCGTGGGCGGCCCGCGGGCGGCTGCACCGGGAGGCGACCTTCCACGGCCCGGCCCAGCTCGGGCACAGCGCCGGACTCGCCCCGGTCTGCATCGGCTCGCACTACGCGGTGCGCACGCAGGCCCTGGCCGAGATCGGCGGCGTGGGCCCCGAGCTGGCCGAGGACTTCAGCACCAGCTTCCTGCTGAACTCGGCGGGCTGGCAGGGCGCGTTCGCCATCGACGCCGAGGCGCACGGCGACGGCCCCCCGACCTTCGCCGCGATGCTGGTGCAGGAGTTCCAGTGGTCGCGCAGCCTCACCACGGTGCTGCTCGGGCTGGTGCCCCGCCACCTCGGTCGACTGCCGTGGCGGCTGCGGCTGCGCTTCCTCTACGCGCTGGGCCACTACGTCCTGCTGTCGCTGACCACGGTCGGCGGACTCCTGCTCGCCCCGGTGGCGGCGGTGACCGGGACGGCCTGGATCCGGGTGGACTACCTGACGTTCATCCTGCTCTGGTGGACGGTCTCGGCCGCCGTCCTGCTCATCGCGCTGATCCTGCGCCGGCGCGGACTGCTGCGCCCGCCCCGGGCGCCGATCATCAGCTGGGAGAACTACCTGTACTGCCTGACCCGCTGGCCGCTGATCGCCTGGGGGGTCACCGCGGCGGTGCTGCAGGCCGTGCGCCCCCGGCAGATCACCTTCAAGGTCACCCCGAAGGGACCCGGTGGCCTGGAGCCGTTCCCGCTCCGGCTCGTCCTGCCCTACCTGCTCACCGTGGTCGTCCTGGCCGGCGCCGCGCTCTACGGCGAGGCGCACACGAACGCCGCCGGCTACGTCTTCCTCTGCCTCATCGGCGCGACGATGTACTCGCTGGTGGTGCTCGCCCTGCCGCTGCTGCACGCCAGGGAGTCCGCCCGCCAGGCCGGCACCTCCTTCGCCGCGGCGCTCGCCCGCACCGCGGCGTGGCCGCTGGTCTGGGCGGTCGTCGTGACCGCGGGCACCGCGCTCGCCATCACGGCCTACCCCGAGTACGCCACCGGCGTGTTCGGACCCGACTGGTACCGCGCGTTCACCGGCGGCGACGCCGCCGACCTGTTGCCCGCTCTGTTCCGCACCCGCTGAGCCCCCCTTCTGGAGATCCCGTGCCCCAGACCGTCCTCGTCACCGGCGGCGCCGGTTTCATCGGCAGCCACACCTGCGTGGAGTTGCTCGAGCACGGCCACGAGGTGGTCGTCGTCGACGACCACTCCAACAGCTCGCCGCACGCGCTGGACGCCGTGCAGAAGCTCGCCGGCCGCCCGTTGCTCGGCGCGCACCGCGTGGACCTGCGCGACCGCGCCGCGCTCGACGCCGTCTTCACCGCGCACGACATCGACGCGGTGATCCACTTCGCGGCCAAGAAGGCCGTCGGCGAGTCGATGCAGATCCCGCTGGACTACTTCGACATCAACATCGGCGGCACCACCGCCCTGCTGTGCGCGATGCGCGACCACGGCGTGCACCGCATGGTGTTCTCCTCGTCCTGCTCGATCTACGGCGAGACCACCACCGTCCCGCTCGACGAGGACCAGCCGCCCGGCCCGACCAACCCCTACGCCCGCACCAAGTACATCTGCGAGCAGCTGCTGGGCGACGCGTGCCGGCGCTACCCCGAGCTGTCGGTGGTCGCGCTGCGCTACTTCAACCCGATCGGCGCGCACCCCAGCGGGCTCATCGGCGAGGACCCGACCGGCGTGCCCAACAACGTGCTGCCCTACATGGCCCAGGTCGCCGTCGGCCGGCTCGACGAGCTGGCGGTCTTCGGCGACGACTACCCGACCCCGGACGGCACCTGCGTCCGGGACTACGTCCACGTCGTCGACGTCGCCGACGGGCACCGGGTGGCGCTCGACCACCTCGACGACGAGACCGGGCTGCGGGTGCTCAACCTCGGCACCGGCACCGGCGCCTCGGTGCTGGAACTGGTCGCGCAGTTCGCCGCGGCCGTCGGGCGGCCGATCCCCCACCGCATCACCGACCGGCGGGCCGGGGACGTGCCGGTCCTGGTCGCCGACCCGTCGCGGGTCGCCGCGGCCTGGGGGTGGCGGACCTCCCGCGACCTCGCCGCGATGTGCGCCGACGCCTGGCGCTTCCAGCAGTCCCACCCGCACGGCTACCGGTCGGCCTGATCCGGCCACCCCCAGGAGACACCGACATGCGCATCACCGTCATCGGCACCGGATACCTGGGCGCCGTGCACGCCGCGTGCATGGCCGACATCGGGCACGAGGTGCTCGGCGTCGACGTGGACGTCCGCAAGGTCGAGGCGCTGGCCGCGGGCCGGCCGCCGTTCCACGAGCCCGGGCTGGGCGAGCTGCTCTCGCGCACGGTGGAGGCGGGCCGGCTGCGCTTCGGCACGTCGCTGGCCGAGGCCGCGGAGTTCGGCGAGGTGCACTTCGTGTGCGTCGGCACCCCGCAGCAGCCCGGCTCCTACGCCGCCGACCTGAAGCACGTCGACGCGGTCGTCGAGGGCCTGGCCCCGCACCTGCACCGCCCGGCCCTGGTGGTCGGCAAGTCCACGGTCCCGGTCGGCACCGCCGCCCGGCTGGCCGAGTGGCTGCGCGAGCTGGCCCCCGCGGGCGCGGCCGCCGAGCTGGCCTGGAACCCGGAGTTCCTCCGCGAGGGCTTCGCGATCAAGGACACGCTGCACCCCGACCGGCTGGTGGTCGGGGCCGTCTCGACCGCGGCCGACGAGCTGCTGCGCACGGTCTACCGACCGATCCTCGACGCCGACCACACCCCGTGGATCTCCACCGACCTGGCCACCGCCGAGCTGGTCAAGGTCTCGGCCAACGCCTTCCTGGCGACCAAGATCTCGTTCATCAACGCCATCGCGGACGTGTGCGAGGCGGCCGGCGGCGACGTCACGACGCTGGCCACCGCCATCGGCCACGACGCCCGCATCGGTCCGCGCTTCCTGTCCGCCGGGCTGGGCTTCGGCGGCGGGTGCCTGCCCAAGGACATCCGGGCGTTCATGGCCCGCGCCGGCGAGCTCGGGGTGGCCGACGCGCTGACCTTCCTGCGCGAGGTCGACGAGATCAACATGCGCCGGCGGCGACGCACCCTGGACGTCGCCCGCGAACTGGTGGGCGGGTCGTTCCTGGGCCGCAACGTCGGCGTCCTGGGTGCGGCGTTCAAACCCGACAGCGACGACGTGCGCGACTCGCCGGCGCTCAACGTCGCGGCGATGATCCAGCTGCAGGGCGCCCAGGTCCGGGTGCACGACCCGGCGGCGATCGAGAACGCCCGGGCCCGCTTCCCCACCCTGGACTACACCGACGACATCGAGAAGGCCTGCGAGCAGGCCGACCTGGTGCTGCACCTGACCGAGTGGCAGCAGTACCGCGACCTCGACCCGGCCCGACTCGCCGAGCACGTCCGGGTGCCCACGGTGCTCGACGGTCGCAACGCGCTGCCCACCGAGCAGTGGGCCGCGGCGGGCTGGACGGTGCGCGCGCTCGGGCGCACCCTCGTCCGCCCCGGCTGACCCGTCCCGGCCGTGCCGACCTACTACGCCTGCGCCACCGGGTCCAACGACGCGGACGGCAGAACGGCGGGCAGCCCGTGGCGGGACTGGACCCCGCTCGCCGACGGCCGCCTCCGGCCCGGCGACACGCTGCGCCTGCGCGGCGGCGACACCTTCCCGGCCGGCCTGCACCTGGACGGCTCCGGCGGGGACCGGTCACCGATCACCGTGGAGCCCTACGGGACCGGCCGCGCCACGCTGGTCGGCGACGGGCGGACCGGGGTGTACGGCTACGCGGTCCCCCGGGTCC
Organism: Pseudonocardia sp.; assembly: GCA_035645455.1. GTDB lineage: Bacteria > Actinomycetota > Actinomycetes > Mycobacteriales > Pseudonocardiaceae > Pseudonocardia. The sequence continues at coordinate 2,667 of DASQMQ010000081.1, read as the reverse complement.
GCCTGCGCGGCCTGGTCCTGGACGGCGCCGGGGTCTCCGCGACCGCGGACGGGATCTCGCTGTTCACCGACGTGCCCGGGCACGCCACCGGGATCCGCGTCACGGACTGCGAGGTGACCGGCTGGAAGAACGGCATCGCCGTCGGCGGCCGCGGCGGCGGCGGCTTCGCCGACGTCCTGGTCTCCGACTGCGACCTGCACCACAACCGCGACGCCGGGCTGGCCACCTACGGGCCCCGCTGGACGACCGGGGAGCCCACCTACGCCCACCGCGACGTCCGGGTGCTCCGCACCCGGGCCCGGAACCAGACCGGGGACCCGGCGAACACGACCACCAACTCGGGATCGGGCATCGTGCTGGGGTCGGTGGACAACTCGGCCCTGCGGGCCGCCGACGCGGCCTCGGTCGAGCACTGCGTCGCGCACGACAACGGCGCCGCGAACGCCGCGGCCGAGGGACCGGCCGGCATCTGGTGCTACGACTCCACCGGCGTGGTCGTCCAGCACTGCGTCGCCCACGACAACCGCACCGGCACCACCGCCGACGGCGACGGGTTCGACCTGGACCTCAACACCACGCACTCGGTGGTGCGCTGGTGCCTGGCGCACGGCAACGCCGGCGCCGGGATCATGCTCTACGCCTCCACGACCGACGACGGCCACCACGGCAACCTGGTCCACGACAACCTCTGCTGGGGCAACAGCGTCAACCACGCCTGGTACGGCCAGATCCGGGTGCACGGACGGGTCGGCGCCTGCCGCATCCACCGCAACACCTGCGTCGGCCTGGACACCGCCGCCGCCGGCGCACCGGTCCTGGCCGTCGGGGCCGGGGCCGACGACCTGCTGGAGGTGCGCGACAACGTCCTGGTGCAGCGGGGCAGCGGGCCGGTCGTGCGGAGTGACGGGCCACCGGCGGACGTGCTGCGGCAGGGCAACACCTGCAGGTGGACCCCCGACGAGCGGGCTCGACGTGTCACGGACCCGGTGGACCCGGTCCGGGCATGATGACCGCATGGGCTCCGCGATGAAGACGTTCCGCCTGGTGAGGGCCACGGGCGCGGACTGCGAACACCACCTGCTGCTGCGGGCGGGGCGCCCCTCCTACCCGAACCCCGACCAGGGCGCCGGGGAGGCCGCGGATGCTCTCCCTGATCTGATCATGGAGGCCCTGACGGCGTGGTGGACCCGCTGGCTGCTACCGGCCCGGTGCCGGTGGGCCGACCACGAGCCGGCCCTCCACCAGCTGGCCGACGTCACCGACCCGGTCGAGGTCGGGTTCGAGAGTGCGGCCCTGCACGACGGCGACGGGATGCGGACACTGGATGTCTGGCTGGCCCACCGCCGCAACGGCCGTGGGGCCGTGCTCTCGACCGACCCGCACGCGGAGGCGTTCCGAACGCCGCTGGAGCAGGACGATCAGGCGCTCGGGCCCGCGACGCAGCTGAGCGTGCTGCTGCTCACCGAAAGCAGCGGCGACGGTGACCTGCGCGATGTGTGAGGTCGGCGGCTAGTCGGTCCTCCTGACCTGCACGGCCGTCACCGGGTCCTGCGGGCCGATGCGGACCAGCACACCCGCCGGCACCCGCACCCCGTCGACGACACCGCCCGATGGCCGCTGCACCGTCGCGTCCACGATGTAGTCGCCCACGCGCAGCCGCTCGACGCGGTCCCCGCGCAGCTCCGCCAGCACGTACTGCGTCATGTGCACGTCGACGCTGCGCGCCACGGCGTCGGGGTGGCCGGGGAGCCCGAGCGCGACGGCGAGCTCGGCAGCGGGAAGCGACGGCCAGAGGTCGAGCTGCAGCTCATCGGCAGCAGCTCGGGCGTGCTGCTCGTCGGGCGCCCGCCGGATACGGTCGGCGAGGCCCTGCAACGCCCGCCACCGCGCACCCTCGTCGGCGGTCGCCCGCGCCCAGTCGGGCTCCTGGCGGTACCACTCGAGCCGGAACCCATCGCGGTCGGCGGCGTCGACGAAGAAGTTCCCGTAGCGGCGCAGGCCGCGGACCTCGCGCGGCGGACCGTAGGCGTCACGGAGCACCTGCTCGCAGCGCAACCGGCCGCCCGGGAGCTGCAGCACGTAGTCGGACAGAGCGGCGCAGGCCAGCTCGGTGAGAGTGACCGAGGGGGCCTGGTGGTACGGGTCCCACTCGTAGGACGCCGTCCCGTGCGGCACGGCCACGCTGCGCCGATCGGGCTGCCAGCGCTCCCCCACCTCGCGCATCGACGAACCCAGCGCGGCCACCAGCTCGCCGACCGATACCGGCGGCCGGCGGAGGATGTCGAACACCGTCCCATCCTGGGGCATGGGCAGCCTGCCGGCGTGGGCGGGACGCGATGAGTGAGCTTCTTCCCGGTGACCCGGGGACCTTCGCCCCTGCTCCGGTGAGCCAGCACGGGAGAAGGTGGGTGGGCACCGGAGGAGGGACGATGACGGGGTCGAACCCGGCCAGCCGGGACGCGCTGCGGACACCGGTCGCGTTGTCGGTCCTGTTGGCCGCGATGATGGGAGTTCAGGCCGCGCTCGGCCTGGCGCTGCGCGGGGAGTACCGCGACGCGGAATGGATCCGGGCGGCCTGGTACGGCAACGACTGGGTCACGCTCGTGGTGGCGCTGCCGCTCCTGGCGGCCGCGCTGGTCCTGGCCCGCCGCGGCTCCCTCCGGGGCC
>DASQMQ010000080.1:0-3627 GCA_035645455.1 Pseudonocardia sp. | reverse complement strand
CGCGACCGCGGCGGCGACGCTGCTGGTCGCCGCCGGACTGGTCCGCCGGCGCGCAGCCGGGCGGGTCGCGTGATGCGCCCGCGCCGGACGGTCCCCACCCGGCTGCTGGGACGCGTGCTGACCGCGCTGGCCTGCGCCGCGCTGCTGGCCGGATGCACCGCCGAGCCGTCCGCCGCGGAGCTGCCCCCGGCCGCGGAACTGCTGTCCCGGTCCGCCGACGCGATGCGCGGGGTGAGCACCGCGGCGGTGGCGATCGACGTGGACCCGGCGGTGACCGCGGTCCCGGTGCGCACCGCCACCGGCCGGGTCACCGCGGACGGCCGCGCGGAGGGCACCGCGGTGCTGGCGCTGTTCGGCGGCCCGCCGCTGGAGTACCAGCTGGTGGTGGCCGCCGGCACGCTGTACCTCAAGGGCCCGACCGGGGACTTCAGCCGGGTGCCGGTGAGCTCGGTGGCCGGGCTCTACGACCCGACCGCGATCCTCGACCCCGAGCGCGGCGCCGCGGCCATGCTCTCCGCGGCCGACGCCGGCACCACCACCGCCCGCGAGGAGGCCGACGGTGTCGAGGCGCACCGGGTCGAGGCGACCTTCGGCGCCCAGCAGGTCGCGGCGCTCGTCCCGGGGGTGACCGAGCCGGTGCCCGGCGTGGTCTGGCTGGACGCGGCGACGAACCGGCTGGTCCGGGCGGAGCTGGCGTTGCCGGACGGGCCGGCGGGCGCGGGCGGCCCGGTGACCGTCCGGTTCTCCGACTACGACGCGCCGGTCGACATCACCCCGCCGGCCTGACCGGTGGCCCTCCCGCTCGCCCGCACCGGGCGCCCCCGCCTCGCCGTCGGCGTCGGCTCGGTGGCGGTGCTGCTCGCCGCGCTGGACGCCTACGTCGTGGTGACCCTGCTGGTGGAGATCATCACCGATCTCGCGGTGCCGCTGAACCGGCTCGAGCGGGCCACCCCGCTGGTCACCGCCTACCTGCTCGGCTACGTCGCGGCGATGCCGCTGCTCGGCCAGCTCTCCGACCGGTTCGGCCGCCGACCGGTGGTCCAGGTGTGCCTGGCGGTCTTCGCCGCGGGCTCGGTGCTCACCGCGCTGGGCCCGGACCTGACCAGCGTGGTCGCCGGGCGGGCGGTGCAGGGCCTGGCCGGCGGGGCGCTGCTGCCGGTGACGATGGCGCTGGTCGGCGACCTCGTCGCGGAGCGCGCGCGACCGGCGGCGCTCGGGCTGGTCGGCGCCGCGCAGGAGCTGGGCAGCGTGGTCGGCCCGCTGTACGGGGCCGGGCTCGCCGCGCTGACCGGATGGCGCGGGGTGTTCTGGGTCAACCTGCCGCTGGCCCTGGCCGCCATGGTCGCGGTGCAGCTCGCGCTACCCGGCCGGGACCGGGCGGCCGGGCCCGGTCGGCGGATCGACGTGGTCGGCGGGCTGCTGCTGGCCGTCGCGCTGGCCCTGCTGGTGGTGGGGCTCTACAACCCGGAACCGGCGCGCGCGGCGCTGCCGCCGTGGGGCTGGCCGGTGCTGGGCGCCGCCGTGGTCGCGCTGGTCGCGTTCGGGGTCTGGGAGGCGCGGGCGCGCACCCGGCTGCTGGACCCGGCCGGGGTGGCCGGGCGGCCGCTGGCCGCGGCGCTGGTGGTCAGCCTGCTCGCCGGGGCCGCGCTGCTGGTGACCCTGGTCGACGTCGAGCTGTTCGCGCAGACCCTGCTCGGCCGCGACGCCACCGGGGCCGCCCTGCTGCTGGTCCGGTTCCTGGTCGCACTGCCGGTCGGCGCGGTGCTGGGCGGGCTGCTGGCCCGCCGGTTCGGCGACGCACCCGTCGCGGTGGTGGGGATGGCGCTGGCGGCCGTGGCCTACGGGCTGATGGCCGGCTGGCCGGCCGACCCGGTCGCCGCCGTCCGGGTGGCCGGGCTGTCGGTGCTGGACACCGACCTGGCGCTGGCCGGGCTGGGCCTCGGGCTGGTCATCGGCCCGGTGTCGGCCGCCGCGCTGGGCGCGGTCCCGCCGGACCGGCACGGCGTCGCCTCGGCCGCGGTGGTGGTCGCGCGCACCGCCGGGATGCTGATCGGGGTGGCCGCGCTGACCGGGTGGGGGTTGCACCGGTTCGCCGAGCTGACCGCCGGTCTGACCACCCCGCTGCCGATCGACCCGACCGGCGCGCTCGTCGATCCGGCGGTCTACCAGCGCCGGCTCGCCGACTACACCGACGCGGTGAACGCCGCGCTGCTCACCGAGTACCGGGAGATCTTCGCGCTGACCGCGGTGCTGTGCGCGGCCGGGGCGCTGGCCGCGGTGGGCTTGGCGGGGCGGCGCCGGCCGGGCGGCGCGGTCGGCGGATCGGCGCTGTAGGCGGATCGGGGGGTGCACCGGCGGCTCGCGGTGCGCCGACCGCAGGTGCTCGGGCCGGGGACGACCGCGGGCGACCAGCGTGTCGAGGAACGCCGCGGTCAGCGGGTCGGGCTCGCTGCGCGTCCCCGGACCGCCCACGCCCGGGCGGTGAGCGGGATCGTCCCGTCGGGCCGGTGGGGCAGCCGCGCCCGCAGGTCCTCGCGCAACGCGACCCGGCGGTCCTCGGGGAGCGCCGCGCAGTACCCCGCGGCCGGGCCCTGGCCGCCGAGGAACGGCAGCCACAGGTCGTCGAAACCGGTGAAGACGGTCGGCACGTCGATCGCCATCACGTCCACATCGGACAAACCGGCGCCGGCGAACAGGTCGTGCAGCGGCCCCGGCCGGCACAGCGGGAAGCGGCGGACCTCGTCGAGGTCGGCCGCGGCGGGATCCAGCGCGGTCGCGGCGTCCCAGAACGTCCGCAGCAGTTGCATGCCCCCGCCGTAGTCCCAGACGTAGCCGGCCACCACCCCGCCCGGCCGGGTGATCCGCCGCATCTCGGCGACCGCGTCGGCGGGCCGGGGGACGAAGTTGAGCACCAGCGCGGACACGACCCGGTCGAACCGGCCGTCGCGGACCGGGAGGGCGGTGGCCCCGCCGACCGCGACCGCCAGCCGTCCCCCGGGGGCGTGGCGGCGAGCGGCGGCCAGGTAGGCCGCGGACCGGTCGAACCCGACCAGCAGCGCCGGGTCCGCGACGGCCGCGACGGCGTGCGCCAGGGCACCGGTCCCGCACCCGACGTCGCACCACGCCGAGGGCCCCGCGGGCGGCAACCACCGCAGGAACTGCGGGGCCACCGCCCGGCTCCACCGGCCGATGAAGGGTTCGTACGCCCGGTCGCTGGTCCAGGCGTCCGGCCTCCTTCCCCGCGGCCGGGCCGGCTCGACCGCTCCCACCGTCAGTCCAGGGTCTTGGCCAGCTGCCGGGACAGCACCGACACGAACTCCGCCGGCTCGGTCAGTTCGCCGCCCTCGGCGAGCAGCGCCATCCCGTGCAGCAGCCGCGCGGTGTCGGCCAGGCCGGCGTCGTCGGGGCGCTGCCGGTGGGCGTCGCGCAGGCCGCTGACCAGCTCGTGGCGCGGGTTGAGCTCCAGGATCCGCTTGACCTTCGGCAGCTCCTGCCCCATCGCCCGGTACATCTTCTCCAGCGTCGGGGTCATGTCACCCGGGTCGCCCACCAGGCAGACCGCCGACGTGGTGAGCCGGTGCGAGAGCCGGACCTGCTTGACGTCCTCGGCCAGGGCGCCCGCCATCC
>DASQMQ010000079.1:0-4192 GCA_035645455.1 Pseudonocardia sp. | reverse complement strand
CTCGGCCTGCGCGACCCGGTGATCTTCGAGGTGGCCAACGGGAACATGTCCACGCTGGGCAGCTGGATCCTGTTCGTGGTGGCGGCCGGCGGGTACGCCGCGGTGCTGCTCAACCGGCAGGTCTCCCGGCGCCGGCTGGGCCTGGTCGCCCAGCCCACCGGGCTGGTCCTGATGAAGATCGGCGCCGTGGTGGTGCTCGCGGCGATCGCGACCTTCCTGCTCACCCAGGACCGGTCGCCGGGCCAGGTGGTGATCGCCGGGGTGCCCTACGTGGTGCCCGTCGTGCTGGTGCTGCTGGTGGGGGGCACCTTCGTGCTCGACCGCACCCGCTTCGGCCGGCACGTCTACGCGGTCGGCGGCAACCGGGAGGCGGCCCGCCGCGCCGGTATCGACGTGGTCCGCATCCGGGCGACGGTGTTCGTCATCTCGGCCGGCCTGGCCGCCGTCGGGGCCATCGTCTACTCCTCGAAGGTCGGTTCGGTCTCACCCGCCGCGGGCGGCGGCAACACGCTGCTGTTCGCCGTCGGTGCCGCGGTGATCGGCGGCACGTCGCTGTTCGGCGGTCGCGGTCGGGTCAGCAACGCGGTGATCGGTGGCGCGGTGCTGGCCACGGTGAACAACGGTCTGGGCCTGCTCGGCCAGCCGGCGTCGGTGGTGTTCCTCGTCAACGGCGTCGTGCTGCTGGTCGCGGCCGGCGTGGACGTGCTCTCCCGGCGTCGATCGGCCGTCCCCGTACGGTGAGCCGGGCGTGGGTGGGCAGCGGGGACGTCGACGAGACCGGCGCCGAGCCCCGGGGTCGCGGCACCGCCGCCACCCCGGGCGCCCGGCCCGACGAGGCCCGCCGGCACAACCGGGCCGCCCTGCTGCGCCGGCTGCACGTGCACGGCCCGCGCACCCGGGCCACGCTGGCCGCGGAGCTGGGGCTCAACCGCAGCACGATCAAGGCGGTGGTGGACGGGCTGGCCGAGGCCGGCGTGGTCACCGAGGCGGTCCCGGCCCGGCGCAACGGCGCCGGCCGGCCGTCGTTGATGGTCATCCCCGAGGCCGAGGCCGCGGTGGTGCTGGCCATCGACATCCGGGTCGAGCAGGTGGCCATGTCCATGGTCGGGATCGGCGGGCAGGTGCTCGGCCGGCACAGCTGGAACCTGCACAGCCGCACCCGCACCCCGGGTGAGGTGATCACCCACATCGCCGAGTCGGCCCAGCTGCTCGGCGAGGAGCTGGCGATCACCGCCCGGGGCGCCGGGGTGTCGGTGCCCGGGGTGGTCCGCCGCGCCGACGGCTGGGTGCACGAGGCGCCCAACCTCGGCTGGCGTGACATCTCCCTGGGCGCCCGGCTCACCGCGGTGCTCAAGCTGCCGGTCCAGGTGGCCAACGACGCCGAGCTGGGCGCGCTGGCCGAGCACGTCCGGGGCGCCGCGCACGACGCGACCGACCTGGTCTACATCTCCGCCGACAAGGGCGTCGGCGGTGGGGTGATCTCGGAGGGGCGCCCGCTGCGCGGCACCCGCGGCTACGTCGGCGAGCTGGGGCACCTGGTGGTGCACCCCGGCGGGCGCAGCTGCTACTGCGGTTCGCGCGGCTGCTGGGAGACCGAGGTCGGTGAGGCGGCCATGTGCCGGGCGCTGGGGCTGCCCGAGGACACCCCGCGCGGGGTGGTGGTCGCCGAGCTGCGCTCGCTGGCCACCACGCCGCTGCCCGGCCCGCTCGACGAGCTGGCCGAGTGGCTGGCCATCGGGCTGATCACGGTGGTCAACATGATGGCCCCGGAGCTGGTGGTGCTCGGCGACCTGTTCGCGGTGCTGCCGGCGCCGCTGGTCGACCGGGTGCGCCGGGAGGTGCACGAGCGCAGCATGGTCAGCCGGGCGGTCGGCGGCACCCGGATCGAGATCAGCCCGCTGGGCCGCGACGCCAAGCTGGTCGGGGCCGCGGAGCTGGCCTTCGAGCCCGTCCTCGGCGCCGTCTGAGTCGTTCTCGGCTGTCCGAGTCGTTCTCGGCGTCGTTCTCGGCGTCGTTCTCGGCGTCGCGGGTCGCGGCGGGGTACCTGCCCGCCCGGGCGGCCGTGCGGCGGGGGCGGCCCGCCGCGTAGGCTCGTCAGGACCCGCGGGAGCCCACGATCCGAGGCTGAGAGGGCGGCAGGACCGGCCGTCGACCGTTCGAACCTGACCCGGCTAGCACCGGCGTAGGGAGGACCGTCGTGATCCGTGCGCGTGCGCACCGCCTGCTCCTCGTCCTGGTCTCCGCGATCGTCCTGGCCACCGGCTGCGCCGGTCCGGCCGGGGACGACCCCGGGACGACCACCGTCCGGCTGGCCCTGGACTGGACGCCGAACACCAACCACTCCGGGCTCTACGTCGCCCAGCAGCTCGGCTGGTTCGCCGAGGCCGGGCTGGACGTGCAGTTCCTGCCCTACACCACGACCGCGGCGGAGACCCTGGTGTCGTCCGGGGCGGCCGAGTTCGGCGTCAGCTTCCAGGACACCTTCACCTTCGCCAGGGCGGCCGGCGCCGACATCACCTCGGTGATGGCGGTGCTGCAGCACTGGGCGTCGGCGATCGCGGTGCGCGCCGACCGCACCGACATCACCTCCCCGGCCGACCTGGACGGGAAGGTCTACGGCGGCTTCGGCGCCCCCAGCGAGGAGCCGAAGATGCGCGAGGTCGTCCGGCGGGCCGGCGGCACCGGCGAGTTCTCCACCGTGGTCCTGGGCACCGCGGCCTACGAGGCGCTCTACGCCGGTGAGGTCGACTTCACCGAGCCGTTCGTGACCTGGGAGGGGATCGAGGCCGAGCTGCGCGGCCAGCCGCTGCGCACCTTCGCCTACACCGACTACGGGTTCCCGGACGCCTACAGCGTGCTGCTGATCGGCAACTCGCCGTGGCTGGCCGACAACCCGGACCTGGCCGCCGCGTTCGTCCAGGTCGCCCAGCGCGGCTACCAGCTGGCCGCCGATGAGCCCGACCGCGCCGCCGAGCTGCTGATCGCGGCCAACCCCGGCGCCTTCCCGGAGGCCGAGCTGGTGACCCGCAGCCAGCGGCTGCTCAGCGAGCAGTACCTGCGCGACGAGTCCGGCCGGGTCGGGCCGCAGACCCTGCAGAAGTGGGCGGGCTACTCCGGGTTCGTCGCCGACTCCGGGGTGCTCGCCGGGCCGGACGGGGCCCCGCTGACCACCCGGCCGGACTTCGCCACCTGGTTCACCAACCAGTACCTGGCCCAGCCGTGACCGCGACCGCAGCCGCGACCGCAGCCGACCGGTCCCGCGCGGCGGCCGGGCGCGGGCTGCGCCGGGCGCTGCCGCCGCTGCTGCTGGTGGCCGCCGGGCTGGTGGCGTGGCAGTGGTACGTCACCGCGGCCGGCGTCCGCCCGCAGGTGCTGCCCTCGCCGCTGCGGGTGGTCACCGAGGGCTGGGCGTTCCGCGCCGAGATCTGGGCCAACACCGTGCCGACCCTGCAGGTGACCGCGGTCGGGTTCGCGGTGTCCCTGGCCGTGGGCTGGACGCTGGCGGTGGCCGTGGACTTCTCGCCGTGGCTGCGCCGGGCGCTGACCCCGCTGCTGGTCGCCTCGCAGACGCTGCCGATCATCGCGCTGGCCCCGCTGCTGATCATCTGGTTCGGCTTCGGGCTGCTGCCCAAGGTGCTGGTGATCGCGCTGGTCACCTTCTTCCCGATCGCGGTCGGGCTGATCGAGGGCTTCGCGGCCACCGACCGGCAGGCCACCAACCTGCTGCGCAGCATGGGCGCCTCGCGCTGGGCGCAGTTCCGCTACGTGCGGTTGCCCGGGGCGCTGCCGTCGTTCTTCACCGCGCTGCGCATCGGCATCACCTACGCGGTCACCGGCGCGATCTTCGCCGAGTACGTCGGGGCGACGGCCGGGCTGGGCATCTTCATGAACCTGCAGAAGAACTCCTTCCGCACCGACCTGGTGCTGGCCGCGGTGGTGGTCACCGCGCTGATCTCGGTCGGCCTCTACGCGCTGACCTTCCTGGTCGAACGGCTCGTCGTGCCCTGGCGGCACCGTGGCTGAGGTGGTGGGGGCCGAGGGCAAGCTGGTCGTCGACGGGCTGCGCAAGGCCTACCCGGGCCCGCTGCCGGTGCTCGACGGGGTCGACCTGGACGTCGCGCCGGGGGAGTTCGTGGCGCTGGTCGGGCCGAGCGGCTGCGGCAAGTCCACGCTGTTCAACGTGATCGCCGGG
>DASQMQ010000078.1:0-19005 GCA_035645455.1 Pseudonocardia sp. | reverse complement strand
GACGGGGTCACCTTCACCAGCCGGCCCAGCATCCGGTCCGCAGCCGCGTACAGGTCCTCGATCAGCTCGAACCGGTCGGCCAGGCCGAGCGCGATGGCCTGCTGGCGCAGGTTGGACAGCTGCCCGCCGGGGATCTCGTGGTGGTAGACCCGCCCGGTCGGCGAGGCCAGCCCGGACTCGAACGGCGCGTAGACCTTGCGCACCGCCTCCCAGTACGGCTCCAGGTCGCCGACGGCCTGCAGGCTCAGCCCGGTCGCCCGGTCGGTGTGGTCGGTCGCGGCGACCAGCGCCGACAGCGAGGGCTGGCTGGTGGTGCCGGCCATGCTGGCCACCGCCGCGTCCACGGCGTCGACCCCGGCGTCGATGGCCGCGATCAGGGTGGCGAGCTGACCGCCCGCGGTGTCGTGGGTGTGCAGGTGCACCGGCAGGTCGAAGCGCTCGCGCAGGGCGGCGACCAGGGTGCGGGCCGCCGGCGGGCGGAGCAGCCCGGCCATGTCCTTGATCGCCAGGATGTGCGCGCCGGCCTCGACGATCTGCTCGGCCAGCCGCAGGTAGTAGTCCAGCGTGTAGAGCCGCTCGGCCGGGTCGGACAGGTCGCTGGTGTAGCACAGAGCCACCTCGGCCACCGCGGTACCGGTGCCGCGCACGGCGTCGATCGCCGGGCGCATCTGGGCGACGTCGTTGAGCGCGTCGAAGATCCGGAAGATGTCCATCCCGGTGGCCGCGGCCTCGGTCACGAAGGCGTCGGTGACCTCGGTCGGGTAGGGCGTGTAGCCGACGGTGTTGCGCCCGCGCAGCAGCATCTGGGTGCAGATGTTCGGCACCGCCTCGCTCAGCGCGGCCAGCCGGTCCCACGGGTCCTCGGCCAGGAACCGCAGCGCCACGTCGTAGGTGGCGCCGCCCCAGCACTCCAGGCTGAGCAGCTGGGGCACCGACCGCGCGACGTGCGGGGCCACGGCGAGCATGTCCCGGGTGCGCACCCGGGTGGCCAGCAGCGACTGGTGCGCGTCGCGGAAGGTGGTGTCGGTGACCGCGACGGCGCGCTGCTCGCGCAGCCGGGCCGCGAACCGCTCCGGGCCCAGCTCGCGCAGCAGCTGCCGGGACCCGTCCGGGATCGCCGCGGACAGGTCCACCTGCGGCAGCTTGTCCACCGGCTCGGCGACCGCGGGCCGGTCGCCGTTGGGCTTGTTGACCGTGACCTCGCCGAGGTAGCTCAGGATCCGGGTGCCGCGGTCGGCCGGCTGGCGGGCGCGCAGCAGTTCGGGCCGCTCGTCGATGAAGGAGGTGGTCACCCGACCGGCCTGGAAGTCGGGGTCGTCGAGCACCGCGGCCAGGAAGGGCAGGTTCGACGAGACACCGCGGATCCGGAACTCGGCGATGGCGCGCCGGGCCCGCCGGACCGCGTTCGGGAAGTCGTGGCCGTAGCAGGAGAGCTTGACCAGCATCGAGTCGAAGTGGGCGCTGACCTCGGCGCCGACGTGGGTGGTCCCGCCGTCCAGGCGCACCCCGGGGCCGCCGGGCGAGCGGTAGGCCGAGATCGTGCCGGTGTCCGGGCGGAAACCGTTGGACGGGTCCTCGGTGGTCACCCGGCACTGCAGCGCGGCGCCGTTGAGCCGCACGTCGGACTGGTCCAGTCGCAGCTCCGGCAGGCTCATCCCGGACGCGATCCGCAGCTGGGCGATCACCAGGTCGCGGTCGGTGACCTGCTCGGTGACCGTGTGCTCGACCTGGATGCGCGGGTTCATCTCGATGAACACGTGGTTGCCGCGCTCGTCGAGCAGGAACTCCACGGTGCCGGCGTTGACGTAGCCGATGGCGCGGGCGAACGCCACGGCGTCGGCGCAGATCCGCTCGCGCAGCCCGGGGTCGAGGCCGGGGGCGGGGGCGATCTCGATGACCTTCTGGTGGCGGCGCTGGACCGAGCAGTCCCGCTCGTAGAGGTGCACCACGTTGCCCGCGGCGTCGGCGAGGATCTGCACCTCGATGTGACGCGGGTTGACCACGGCCTGCTCCAGGAAGACCGTGGCGTCGCCGAAGGCCGACTCGGCCTCGCGCATGGCCGCCTCGATCGCCTCGCGCAGCTCGCCCGGCTCGGCGACCCGGCGCATGCCGCGCCCGCCGCCGCCGGCCACCGCCTTGACGAAGATCGGGAACCCGATGTCGGCCGCCGCGTCGAGCAGGGTGTCCAGGTCGGCCGACGGCTCCGACGAGCGCAGCACGGCCACCCCCGCCTCCCGGGCCGCGGCGATGGCCCGGGACTTGTTGCCGGTCAGGTGCAGCACCGCGGGCGGCGGGCCGACGAAGGTGATCCCGGCCTGCTCGCAGGCCCGGGCCAGGTCCGGGTTCTCGGACAGGAAGCCGTAGCCGGGGTAGACAGCGTCGGCGCCGGCCCGCCGGGCCGCCTTGATGATCTCCTCGACCGACAGGTAGGCGCGGACCGGGTGGCCGGGCTCGCCGATCTGGTACGACTCGTCGGCCTTGGCCCGGTGCAGCGAGTTGCGATCCTCGTGGGGAAACACCGCCACCGTGGCGATGCCCAGCTCGTAGGCGGCGCGGAACGCCCGGATGGCGATCTCCCCGCGGTTGGCGACCAGCAGCTTGTGGAACACCGGGCTCCTCTCGGACGGGCGATCAGCAGCGCACGTTACCGCCGCGACCCCGCCCGGGGCGGGCCGAGGAACCCCGACACCCACGGTGACCCGATCGGCACGCACCGGGGGTGGGCGTCCGCGCCGCCGACCGGGGCGGTACCAATGTCCGGTGAGCGAGCAGCGCGCGGCCGACGACCGGGAGGGCCGGGCGGCCACCATCGCGCTGCTCGTCCTGGCGGACGTGCTGCTGGTGCTCACCCTGCTGGTGGTCGTCCCGCTGACCGTCGAGTCCCGGGCGGGCGTGGTGCTCTGGCTGGTGGTCGGCTCGGCGGCGGCGTTCGTCGTCGTGCGCAACGTCCGGTTCCTGCGGTCCGAGCGCCGCACCCGGGCCCCGAGCCGTCACGGGAGCTGACCGGCCGGACCGCCGAGCTGTGCAGTCGCTGAGAGGGATGCCGGCACCGGGCCGGCCGAACTCGTTCGGACCCGTGCGCCGCACGCCACCCGTGCGGTACCAAGGAGTGGTGCGCCACGATCCGGGGTTCGTTCGCTCCCGCCACCGCAGCGCCTTCGAGGAGGGCCGGCGCCTGCGCGAGCAGTCGCGGCGGCGCCGGCGCGGTGATCGGCGGGGTGATCGGCAGGGTGATCGGCGGTCCGGCCGGCGGGTCCGACCGCTGTTGGTGGTGACGGTGGCCTCGGCTTCGCTGGTGCTCGGGATCGGGTTCGGCATCCTCGTCCTGATGCTCGCCCTGGCCGGGCTCTTCGTGGCGTTCCACGTGCTGCCGGTCCTGCTGGTGGGCATGGTGACCCTCGCGCTGGTCCGGCGCGGCCGGCGCCGGCGGCTGGACCTGGCCGCCGCGGCCGGGACGGCGCCGATCCCGGCCCGCCGCGCCGCGCCGCCGCGCCCCGACCGGGTCTGGGCGCACGCCCGTGACCGGTTCGCCCGGCTGCGCACCGAGTACGCCACCTTCGAGTGCGACGCCATGCAGGTGCTGCGGCTGCCCGCGCTGGCCGACGTGTCGGTGCCCAGCACCGGTCGGTTCGTCGACGCCTTCGCCGAGGCCCAGTCGCTGGAGTCCGACCTGTTCCCCGGCCTGGAGCACGGCGGCCGGTTCGTCTCCGCGGTGGACCGGGCGGAGCGGGCCTGGAAGGCGGCCCGGGACGCCGCCGAGCGGATCCGGCTGTCCGGGTTGTCGCCGACCGAGCGCGGCACCGTGGAGCGGGTGATCAAGCTGCTGACCACGGCGCGGGACTCCGACAGCGAGCCCGAGCGGCTGGCCGCCTACACCCGGGCCCGGACCGAGCTGGCCAAGCTCGACCAGGCCGGCGTGCTGCACGTGCCGCTGCCGGCCCAGGCCGCGCTGGACGAGGCGGCTCGCGGCCAGTTGCCGGTCGCCGACCCGGTCGTCCGGCCGGCCGAGGTGCCGCTCGCGGCCCGGCCCGAGGACCTGGCCTGAGCCGCGGGCACCGGGCCCCGGATCGGGCCGGGTCCGGCCGAGCCACCCCGGGTCGGACGGGATCGGGCCGGGCCCGGCCGGGTCAGGCCTTGTCCAGGTAGGAAGCCCGCTCCTCGTCGCCGACGGTCTCCCCGACCAGCGCGGCCAATCCCGGGTGGTGGGCCAGGCCGGGGTCGCCGTCGACGATGTCGGTGGCGTGGACCTGCGCCTTGGCGATGATCTCCTCGTGGCGCAGCAGGCTGAGCAGCCGCAGTCCGGATCGCCGGCCGGACTGCAGTGCGCCGAGCACGTCGCCCTCCCGGCGCAGCTCCAGGTCCAGCCGGGCCAGCTCGAACCCGTCGGTGGTGCCGGCCACCACGTCCAGCCGCTCGCGCGCGGTGGTTCCCCCGGGCACCTCGGTGACCAGCAGGCACACCCCCGGCGCCGAGCCGCGCCCGACCCGCCCGCGCAGCTGGTGCAGCTGGGACAGGCCGAACCGGTCGGCGTCCAGGACGACCATGGCGGTGGCGTTGGGCACGTCCACCCCGACCTCGATGACCGTGGTGGCCAGCAGCACGTCGAGCTCGCCGGCCTCGAAGGCCCGCATCACCGCGTCCTTCTCGTCGGGCGGCAGCTTGCCGTGCAGGATCCCCAGCCGCAGCCCGTCCAGCGCGCCGCCGGCCAGCCGGGGCGCGATGTCCAGCACGGCCAGCGGGGCGCGGCGGGCACCGTCGTCGGGGTCCGCGCCCTCGTCGGGAGTCTCCAGGTCGACCAGGTCGCCGTCGTCGGCCCGGTCGTCGGCCTTCTCCGCGCCGCCGACGCGCGGGAACACCACGTAGGCCTGGTGGCCGGCGGCGACCTCCTCCCGGATGCGCCGCCACACCCGCTCGAACCACTGCGGCTTCTCGGCCAGCGGCACCACCGTGGTCGCGATCGGCGACCGGCCGGCGGGCAGCTCGCGCAGCGTCGAGATCTGCAGGTCGCCGTAGACGGTCATGGCCACCGTGCGCGGGATGGGGGTGGCCGTCATGACCAGCATGTGCGGGGCCCGCTCACCGCGGCCGCGCAGGGCGTCGCGCTGCTCGACCCCGAACCGGTGCTGCTCGTCGACCACCACCAGACCCAGGTCGGCGAACCCGACCCGGTCCTGGATCAGCGCGTGGGTGCCGACCACGATGCCCGCCTCGCCGGACTGCGCCGCCAGCAGCGCGCTGCGCTTGGCCTTCGCGCCCAGCGACCCGGTGAGCAGGGTGACCCGGGTGGCGCCCTCGGCCGCCCCCAGCTCGCCGGCCTGCGCGAGCGGGCCGAGCAGGGCCCGCAGCGAGTGCGCGTGCTGCGCGGCCAGCACCTCCGTGGGCGCCAGCATCGCGGCCTGCTGGCCGCTGTCGACGACCTGCAGCATCGCCCGCAGCGCGACGACGGTCTTGCCGGCCCCGACGTCGCCCTGCACCAGCCGGTTCATCGGGTGCGCGCGGCCGAGGTCGGTGGCGATCTCGGCGCCGACCTGCTGCTGGCCGGCGGTCAGCGCGAACGGCAGCCGGGCGTCGAAGGCGTCCAGCAGCCCGCCCCGGCGCGGTGGGCAGGCCGGGGCCGGCCGGGAACCGGCGGTGTGGCGGCGCAGCGCCAGCGCCAGCTGCACGCCCATCGCCTCGTCCCAGACCAGCCGGTGGCGGGCGGCGTGGATGTCGGTGTCGGTGTCGGGCACGTGGATGCGGCGCAGCGCCCGGCCCAGCTCGGCCAGCCCCTCCCGGCGGCGCAGCGACTCCGGCAGCGGGTCGGTGGGCTCGTCGAGCACGTCGAGCACCTGCCGGACGCAGCGCGCGATCATCTGCGAGCTCACCTTGGCGGTGGCCGGGTAGACCGACAGGAACGGCCGGACCGTGTCGTCCTCGTCCAGCGGCTCGAACTGCGGGTGGGTCAGCTGGAGCTTGTCCCGGAACGTCCCGACCTTGCCGGAGAACAGCGCCCGGGTGCCCGGTGTGATCAGGCCCTTGAGCCGGTGCCCGTTGAAGAACGTGCAGTCGAGCCGGCCGCCCCGGTCGTCGCGGATCACCACGGCCAGCAGTTGGCCGCGGCGCTGCCGCATCGGGCGCAGCGCGGCCTGCTCGACCTCGGCGATGAGCGTGGCGTGCTCGCCCAGCTCCAGCCCGG
This sequence comes from Pseudonocardia sp., assembly GCA_035645455.1. Classification (GTDB taxonomy): domain Bacteria; phylum Actinomycetota; class Actinomycetes; order Mycobacteriales; family Pseudonocardiaceae; genus Pseudonocardia. The sequence continues at coordinate 12,830 of DASQMQ010000078.1, read as the reverse complement.
CGATGTCGGTGAGCTTGCCGCGGTCGACGTAGCGGCGCGGGTAGTGCCGCACCAGGTCGCCCACTGTGGCGATCTCCAGCTGGGCGGCCAGCAGCTCGGCCGCCTTCTTGCCGATCACGCCCGGCAAGGGCGTGGCCATGTCGATCCCGGCGTCGATCCCGGCCTCGATCCCGGTGCCGATCCCGGTCATTCCACTCCCAGCACGAGGGGGAAGTCCCGCTGCCCCCCGCAGTGCACCACCACGTCGACCTCCGGATGGGTGCGGCGCAGGTCGGCGGCCAGGCCGTCGCCGAGCGCGACGTCGACCCCGTCGCCGAGCAGCGCCGTGACGATCTCACCACCTGCGGTGAGCATGCGGTGAGCCAACCACAGCGCACCGACAGCCAGATCCGGGGCGATCAGCACCACCTCGCCGTCGGAGATGCCCAGCACGTCCCCCGGCTCGCAACGACCGACCCAGGTCAGGGCCTCGGCTTCGGCGACCAGCAGGCCCGCGGTGCGGGTGCCGGCCGCGGCCTCGGCCATCGCCACCACGTCCTCCCCCGGGCGGCGCTCCGGGTCGTGCACGGCCAGTGCGGACAGCCCCTGCAGCACCGACGTCGTGGGCACGACCAGCACCTCCTGGCCCCGCCGTCGCATCCGCGACGCGGCGTGCTCGGCGATGGCGGTCAGCTCCACGTCGTCGGGCAGCAGGACGACGTGCCGGGCCCGGGTGGCGGCCAGCGCCGCGACCAGCTCGGCCGGGCCGACCGGGCCGTCCGCGCCGCGCTCGACGACCTCCGCCCCGGCCGACCGGGCCAGCTCGGCCAGCTCCGCCCCGGGGACGACCATCACCACCGCGCGCTCACGCTCGAAGCCGCCGTCCAGGACCTCGGTGGGGTCGGGACCGGGCAGGTGGGTGACGCTGATCCGGTGCGGCCGGCCGGCGGCGATCCCCGCCTCGACCGCCGCCCCGGCGTCCGCGCAGTGCACGTGCACGTTCCACAGCCCGCCCTCCCCACCGACGACCGTCACCGAGTCGCCGAGGTCGTCGAGGACGGCGCGCAGCGCGGCCACCCGGTCCGGGTCGGAGCCGTCGAGCAGGTACATGACCTCGTACTCGGCGTCGTCCGGCGGGCGGACGGGCAACCGGCAGGGCCGGTCGGGGCCCGGGCCGGCCTCGGCGGCGGGCAGGTCGCTGGTGCCCGGCCGGCCGCCGACCACCGCGGCCAGCGCGTCGAGCACCACGTACAGGCCGAGCCCGCCGGCGTCCACCACACCCGCCCGGGACAGCTCGGGCAGCTGGCGGGTGGTGGCCCGCAGCGCCGACGCCGCGGCCACCGCGGCCGCGTCGGCCACCGCGTCGAGCCGGGCCGCGCCGGCGCCGATCGCGGCGCGGGCCGCTGCGGCCAGCACCGACAGCACCGTGCCCTGCTGGGGGTGGCTGACCGCGGCGGTGGCCAGCCGGTGCGCCCGGGACAGCGCGTCGGCCAGGACCCCGCCCGCACCGGCGTGCCCGCCCACCCCGGCGCGCACCGCATCAGCGACCCCGCGCAGCACCTGCGACATGATCATCCCGGAGTTGCCGCGGGCCCCGCGCAGCGCGCCCGCGGCCAGCGCGTCGGCCACCGTGCTGGCCGCGCCGTGGCCGTCCCCGTCAGCGTCCCCGTCAGCGTCCCCGTCAGCGTCCCCGTCGGCCTCATCGCGCGGCGCCGGCTCGACGGCGGCGACCGCGGACCGCATCGTCAGCAGCAGGTTGGTGCCGGTGTCGCCGTCGGGCACCGGGAAGACGTTGATCCGGTCGATCTCCGCGCAGTGCCGCTCCAGGGCCAGGGTGGCCGCCCGCAGCCAGCCGGTGAGCAGGGCGGAGTCCAGGGTGGGGGGCACGGTGGGAGGGTAGCGAGGGTGCCGTGCGGCCCGCCGGACCGCGCAGGTACCCTGGACCATCGCGACCCGGGGAACTCCGGGCTACTCAGATCGTCTATCCCGAGGAGTGTCCGACGTGGCTGCCGTCTGCGACGTCTGCGGCAAGGGTCCGGGCTTCGGCATGTCCGTCTCGCACTCGCACCGCCGTACCCACCGCCGGTGGAACCCGAACATCCAGACCGTGCGCGCCGCCGACGCCGGGGGCAACCGCCGTCGGCTCAACGTGTGCACGTCCTGCCTGAAGGCCGGCAAGGTGACCCGCGCCTGAGCGCGGGTCCGAGCATCCCGGGAGCCCGGGGCGGCGGTGCCGCCCCGGGCTCCCGGCTGTCCGGGTCGACGCGGTGACCGACCGGCTCGGCCGGCGCGCCGGGCACGACGACCCGACCGGGTCTCCCCGGGCACCCCTGCGGCGACCGCGCTCGTGCTCGGCACGTCGTCGGTCGTCCCGACGCACCCGGGCCGAGGTGGCGGTGAGCGTGGTCGTGCGGTCTAGGGCAGCTTCCAGTCGACCGGTTCGCCGCCGATCTCCTCCAGCAGGGCGTTGACCCGGCTGAACGGGCGCGACCCGAAGAAGCCGCGGTCGGCCGACATCGGGCTGGGGTGCGCCGAGGCCACGATCGGCACGTCGGTCAGCCAGGGGGCCAGGTTGCCCGCGTCGCGCCCCCAGAGGATCGCCACCAGCGGTTCGGCGTCCCGGGCGACCAGCGCGTGGATGGCCTGCTCGGTGACCTTCTCCCAGCCCTTGTTGCGGTGCGATCCCGGCTTGCCCGGCTCCACGGTCAGCACCCGGTTGAGCAGCAGCACGCCCTGCTCGGTCCACGGGGTCAGGTCGCCGCTGGACGGGGTGGGGTGGCCGAGGTCGGCGGTGTACTCGCGGAAGATGTTGGCCAGCGACCTCGGCACCGGGCGGGTCTCCGGCGCCACCGCGAACGACAGCCCGATGGGGTGACCGGGCGTCGGGTACGGGTCCTGGCCGACGATCAGCACCCGGACGTCGGCGAACGGCTGGCTGAACGCGCGCAGCACGTTCGCCCCGGCCGGCAGGTAGCGGCGTCCGGCGGCGATCTCGGCGCGCAGGAACTCGCCCAGCTCGGCGATCACCGGGGCGACCGGCTCCAGCGCCTCGGCCCACCCCTCCTCGACCACCTCGTTCAACGGGCGGGCCATCAGCGGACTCCTTCGACGTCGTCGGTCATGCGGTGGGTCGGTCGGGCAGCCGGCGCAGCTCGGCGCGGAACCGCCTGCCGCGCTGCACGTAGGACTGCACGGCGTAGTCGTAGTAGCCCGCGGGGACCTGGTAGCCCTCGCGGACCCGGGCCGGTACGCCCAGGGCCATCCGGTGCGGTGGCACCTCGGCCTCCGGCGAGACCACCGCGCCCGCGGCGATCACCGCCCCGACGCCGATGGTGGCCCCGTTGAGCACCACCGATCCCGACGACACCAGCGCGCCGTCGCCGATCGTGGCCCCCTCGATGTGCACGTTGTGCCCGACGGTCACCCCGGCCCCGATGACGGTGGGGTGGATCGGCGTGCAGTGGATGATGGAGCCGTCCTGGATGCTGGTCCGGGCACCGACCTCGATGCGGCCGTCGTCGCCGCGCAGCACCGCGGTGGGCCACACGGAGGCCTCCGCCCCGATCGACACGTTGCCGATGACGACGGCGTCCGGGTGGACGTAGGCGTCGGGGTGGATGTCGGGTTCGACGTCGCCGAGCGCGTAGACGGGCACGGCAGGGAAGCCTACGGGGCGGCGCCGACACCCATTGAACGGAACCGGTGGGCGGTGCCGGGTGTCAGGTACGGTCCAGCGTGCCCGATTCCCCCGCGGCCCCCGCCCCGGTCCGGCCGGCGCCGATGGCGGTCCCCTGATGCTGCTGCTCGTGCTGCTGCACGGGGTCGTCGCCGTGGTCATGGCACCCGTCGTCGGGCGCTACGGCTCGCGCGGCTTCCTGCTCGGTGCGGTGCCGCCGGCGCTGGCGTTCGGGTACCTGGTGGTCCACCTGCCCGACGTGCTGGCCGGTCGCGACGTCACCGAGTCGGTCGCCTGGGTCCCGGGCTGGGGCCTGGAGCTGGCGTTCCGGATCGACCCGCTGTCGGCGGCGATGACGCTGCTCGTCGCGGGCATCGGCGTCCTGGTGGCGGTGTACGCGCGGGCCTACTTCGCCGGCGAGCGGCCGGGCCGGACGGCCGCGGCGCTGGTCGCGTTCACCGGGGCGATGCTCGGCCTGGTGCTGGCCGACGACCTGCTGTCGCTGTTCGTGTTCTGGGAGCTCACCACCGTCAGCTCGTTCATCCTCATCGGGCACTCCGACGAGGCGGAGGAGGCCCGTCGCAAGGCGACCCAGGCGCTGCTCACCACCACTGCCGGCGGCCTGACCATGCTGCTGGGGTTCATCATCCTCGGCGAGGCGGCCGGCACCTACCGCATCTCCGAGCTGGTGGCCGACCCGCCGGAGGGGCCGCTGGTGACCGTGGCGGTGGTGTGCGTGCTGTTCGGTGCGTTCACCAAGTCCGCCCAGGTGCCGTTCCACGGATGGCTGCCCGCGGCCATGGTCGCCCCGACCCCGGTGAGCGCGTTCCTGCACGCCGCGGCCATGGTCAACGCCGGTATCTACCTGGTCGGCCGGCTCGCCCCCGGCTTCGCCGAGGCACCGCTGTGGCGACCGCTGGTGCTCGTCGCCGGGGTGGCCACGCTGCTCGTCGGCGGCTGGCGGGCGCTGCGCCAGACCGACCTCAAGCGGCTGCTCGCGTTCAGCACGGTGAGCCAGCTCGGGTTCCTGATGCTGCTGCTGGGCGAGGGCGGGCGCACCGCGGCGCTCGCCGGGGTGGCGCTGCTGCTCGCGCACGGGTTGGCCAAGGCGGGGCTGTTCTTCGTCGCCGGGGCGATCGACCACGAGACGGGCACCCGCGACGTGCGCGAGCTGGGTGGCCTGCGGCACCGCGCTCCCGGCCTCGCGGTGCTCACCGCCCTGTCCGCGGCCTCGCTCGCCGGCGTGCCCGGGCTGCTGGGCTGGGCCGCGAAGGAGTCCGCCTACGAGGCGTTCCTGCACGGTGGCGCGGCCGGTGCGGTGGTGCTGGCGGGCCTGGTGATCGGCTCGGCGTTCACGGTCGCCTACTCGCTGCGGCTGGTGCTCGCGGTGTTCGCCGGACCGGTGCGCGCCGAGCACGAGATGCCGGGGACCCCGTGGGGCTTCGCCGGGCCGGTGGTGCCGCTGGCGGCGGGCGGCCTGCTGCTCGGGCTGTGGACCATCCCGGTCGACGCGCTGGCCGCCGGCTGGGCCGATCGCTTCCCGGTGCGGCCGGGCGACGAACCCGACCACCACATCGCGCTCTGGCACGGACTCGGTCCCGCGCTCGGCCTGTCCGCGGTGACCTTCGCGCTCGGCATCGGGCTGTACCTGGCGCGCCGGCCGGTCGGCGCGGTCCAGGACCGGGTCGGGTCCGTGCTGCCGCGGGCGCTGGACGTCGACCGCGGCTACGACGCGCTCCTCAGCGGGCTGCGCCGGTTCGCCCGCGTGGTGACGGTCACCATCCAGGCCGGCTCACCCCCGGTCTACCTGCTGGTCATCGGGGCGACCACGCTCGTGCTGCCCGGATCGGCGCTGGTGATCGCCCTGGTCGACGGCACGACGGGGAGCCTGGTCGCGCCGATCCCGTACGCGAGCGTGGCCGAGGCCGCGCTGGGTGCGCTGGTCCTCGCGGCCGCCGCGGGCGTCGTCATGATCAGGCGGCGGCTGGCGATGGTGATCATGCTCGGGATGGTCGGCTACGGGGTCGCCGGGCTGTTCGTGCTGCGCTACGCCCCCGATCTGGCCCTGACCCAGCTGCTGGTCGAGACGCTGACGCTGGTGGCCTTCGTGCTCGTGCTGCGCCGGCTGCCCGAGCAGAGCGACGACGCGCAGGCGAGCACCCCGCGGCGGGTGTCCCGAGCCGTCGTGGCCTGCGGGCTCGGCGCGCTGGTCGGTGGGCTCGGACTGGTCGCGGCCACGGCCCGGACGAGACCCGGGGCCGCGCCGGAGATCCTCGCGGTGGCCGAGCCGCAGGCGCACGCACCGAACGCGGTGGCCGCGATCCTGGTCGACATCCGGGCGCTGGACACGATCGGCGAGGTGTCGGTGCTGCTGGTGGCGATCGTCGGGGTGGCGAGCCTGGTGCTGGTCAGCCGCCGCGACTCGCCAGCCGCTCCCGACGACGAGCCGATGTCGGCCCTGGAGGAGGACGTGGTCCGATGACCGGATCCGACGACGCCCGGACCGGACCCGGCGTGCCACCCGAGGACCGCTGGCTGCTCACCGGTCGCGAGCACGGCGAGGAGGGCCGCTCGCTGCCGCTGGAGATCTCCGCGCGACTGCTGTTCCGCAGCATCCTGCTGCTGTCGGTCTACCTGCTGCTGGTCGGGCACTACGACACCGGCGGCGGGTTCGCCGCCGGGCTGGTCGCCGGCACCGCGTTCACCCTGCGCTACATCGCCGGCGGTCCGCGGGAACTGCGCCGGGTGGCCCCGTTCGATCCCGGGCTGCTGATGGGGACCGGGCTGCTGCTGGCCCTGCTCACCGGGGCCGGCTCGTGGCTGGCCGGTGCGCCGCTGCTCACCAGCGCCTATCTCAGCCTGGAGGTCCCGGTGCTCGGCGAGGTCTCGCTGACCACCTCCCTGCTCCTGGACACCGCGATCTACCTGCTGGTCACCGGGGCCGCCATCGAAGTGCTGCGGCTGCTCGGCGTGTACGGCGCGCCCGAGGTCCGGGCACCCGAGGGGCGGGAACTGCGGTGACCGGCACGAGCGTGGCCCTGGCCGTGGTCGTGGCCGGGCTGGTGGCCGTCGGGTTCGTCCTGCTCACCAGCCGGGCGCTGGTCCGCGCCGTGGTCGGCTTCGTCATCCTCGGGCACGCGGCCAACCTGCTGCTGCTGCTCGCCGGCGGGCCGGCGGTGGCCCCGCCGGTGGTGGGTGAGGGCGCGCCGGAGGACCTGGCCGATCCGCTGGTGCAGGCGTTCGCGCTGACCGCCATCGTGATCACCTTCGGGGTGACCGTGCTGCTGCTGGCCCTGGTGCACCGGCTGTGGGTCACCAGCGGCAGCGACTCGGTGCCCGACGACCCCGAGGACCGGCGGCTGGCCGCGGCCCGCGACGAACCGGAGACCGACCGGTGAACCCGCTCGTGACACTGCCGGTGGTGCTGCCGCTGGCCGGCGCCGCCGGCGCCCTGCTGCTGGGCCGCTACACGGCCGTGCTGCGGGCGCTGTCCGCGGTGGTCCTCTCGGGCGTGCTCGGCTGCGCCGTCGCCCTGCTCGTGCTGGCCGATCGGGCCGGCCCGCAGGTGGTGCGCCTGGGCAGCTGGCCGGCGAACCTGGGGATCGCGCTGGTCGCCGACCGGCTGTCGGCGCTGCTGCTGGTGGTCGCGGTGACGGTGCTGCTGGTGGTGCTGGTCTACGCGATCGCGCAGAGCGCCTCCGACCCCGGCGGCGGCTTCCCGGCCACCGTGTTCCACCCCGCCTACCTGATCCTCACCGCCGGGGTGTGCCTGTCGTTCCTCACCGGGGACCTGTTCACCCTGTTCGTCGGCTTCGAGATGCTGCTCACCGCCAGCTACGTGCTGGTGACCATCGGCGGCACGGCCGAGCGGGTGCGCGCCGGCAGCACCTACGTCCTGGTCAGCCTGACCGGCTCGATCCTGTTCCTGGTGACGGTCGCGGTGATCTACGCGGCCACCGGGACGGTGAACCTGGCCGACCTGTCCGGCCGGCTGGGCGAGCTGGACCCGGGGCTGCGCCAGGTGCTCGGGGCGATGCTGCTCGTGGTGTTCTCGATCAAAGCGGCGGCCGTGCCGATGCACGCGTGGCTGCCCGACAGCTACCCGTCGGCGCCGTCACCGGTCACCGCGGTGTTCGCCGGGCTGCTGACCAAGGTCGGGGTGTACGCGATCATCCGGTCGCAGACGCTGCTGTTCCCCGAGGGGTCCGCGGCCGGACCGCTGCTGGTGCTGGCCGTGCTCACCATGCTGGTCGGGATGCTGGGCGCGCTGGTGCAGACCGACCTGAACCGGATGCTGTCGTTCGTGCTCGTCGGTCACATCGGCTTCATGCTGTTCGGCCTCGGGGTGTTCACCGCGGCCGGGGTGGCCGGCGCGATCTTCTACACGGTGCACCACATCCTCGCCCAGGCCGCCCTCTTCCTGGTCAGCGGCATCATCGAGCGGCGGACCGGCACCGTGTCGCTGGACCGCCTCGGCGGACTCGCCCGGATCAGCCCGCTGATCGGAGTGCTGTTCGCGGTGCCGGCGATGAGCCTGGCCGGCATCCCGCCGTTCTCCGGCTTCCTGGCCAAGGTCGCGCTGCTGGTCTCCGCCCCCGACCAGGGCACCGCCGCGTTGGTCGGCGCAGCGGTGGTGATCGTGGCCAGCCTGCTCACCGTTCGGGCCATGGGTCTGGTCTGGACCAGGGCCTTCTGGGGTGCCCCGGCCCCGGTCGTACCCGACCGTGACCCCCGGGACGCGGTCCTGGTCGGCACCCGGGAGCGGGTGCCGACCGGGATGGTCGCGGCGACCGCCGTGCTGATCGCCGCCGGACTGGCGATCACCGTGTTCGCCGGACCGGTGCAGGGGCTCACCGAACGCGCCGCGGTGGACGTCACCACCCGCGACGTCTACATCGAGGCGGTGCTGGGCGATGGCTGATCGGACGGTCCGACGATCGGGCCGGTTCCTCGGGTGGGCCGCGGCCGTGCTGCTGCTGACCGTGATCTGGGTGATGCTGTGGGGCAGCCTGAGCCCGCTCGTCGTCCTCGGCGGGCTGGCGCTGGGTGTCCTGCTGGTCGCGACCGTCCCGCAGCCGGCGATGCCGCTGGGTGCCGGGGCCCGGCCCGGGCGGCTGCTCGCCGCACTGGGTTGGGTGGCCGTGGACATCGCCCGCTCCACGGTCACGGTGGCGTGGGCGGCGCTGTGGACAGGGCGGGACACCCGCAGCGAGCTGATCGTCGTGCGCGCGCCCGGGGCCAGCGCGGAGATCCTCGTGGTCGCCTCGTCGATGATCACCATCAGTCCCGGCACGATGGTCGTGGAGATCGACTCCGACCGAGGTGAGCTGCTGGTCCACACGCTGCCGGTGACCGACCTCGAGCAGTCCCGCGCCGAGTTGCAGCGCACGACCACACGCCTGGTGCAGGCCCTGCAGGGTGGTGGCCCCCGGTGAACCCGCCCGAGGTGTTCGTCACGATCTCACTGGTGCTGCTCGGCTTCGCCGGGGTGTTCTGCCTGATCCGCGCCGTGCTCGGGCCGACCGCCCTGGACCGGGTGGTCGCCCTGGACGTCTTCCTGGTCGTGGTCGCGGGCGGGATCGTGGTGCGGTTCGCCGGCCCGCAGGCCGAGCTGAACGTGGTGGTGCTGCTGGTGATCGCGCTGCTGGCCTTCGCGGGGTCGGCCAGCGTGGCCCGGCTGGTCGAGCGGAGGCAGCGGTGAACGTGCTGTCCGGGGTGCTGCTGGTGCTGGGATCGGCGCTGGCGATGCTGGCCGGTCTGGGAGTGCTGCGCTTCCCCGACACGCTGTCGCGGCTGCAGGCCGCGACCAAACTGCAGGCGGCCGGCGTCGGTGTGCTGCTGGTGGGGGCCGGGCTCGTCGCCGAGGACGGCGGGGAGATCGCCGTGCTGGTCCTCGTCTTCGTCGCCCTGGTGGTCACCGTGCCGGTGCTGAGCCAGGTGGTGGGACGGGCTGCCCACCGCTCGGGCCCGGACTCGGAGGACGACTGAAATTCGCGGCGTATGACCGATTTGCCGGTTTGTCCGGCGGAGACCCCGGGTAGCTCCGAGGTGTGACTGCTCTGCCGTGGACCGCTGCCGCCCTCGCCTGGAGCTCCGGCACCCGGGCACCAGCCCGGGCCGGAGCGGGGCGGACGGGCACCGCCACCGCCGACACCGACGTGGCCGCCGGTCAGCCCACTCGCGCCCGGCTCGACCTCGCCGGCACCCGGGACGTGGACGTGGTCGGCCGGCCCGGCAGCGGCCGGTCGAACGAGGTGCTGGGCAGCGTGGCCAAGCAGGTGGCGGCGGAATCCGTGCGGCCGGTGCTGCTGACCTCGCCCCCGCGCGTGGACCGCTGATCCTTCCGCATGCTCCTGGTCCTGGCACTGGGCGCCATGCTCGGCATGGCGCTGGCCGTTCCCCTGGCAGTCCGCCGGCTCGGTGCCGGCACCGGCTACCTGCTGGCCGCCGGTTTCCTGGTGGTGGGGCTCGGGCTGGCCACCGCGGCTCCGACCGTCCTCGCCGGCTCGACCGTCACCACCTCCTGGGAGTGGCTGCCCGCGCTCGGGGTGTCGTTCGCCCTGCGCCTGGACGGGCTGGCCGCGCTGTTCTGCCTGATCGTGCTCGGCGTCGGTGCGCTGATCCTGGCCTACTGCCCGCGCTACCTGCCCGCGGACGGCCCGCAGGGCTCGGTGTACGGGCTGCTCACGCTGTTCGCGACGGCGATGCTGGGCCTGGTGCTCGCCGCCGACGTGGTGCTGCTCTACGTGTTCTGGGAGCTCACCACCATCTGCTCGTTCTTCCTGGTCAAGACGGCCGGTGCGCGGGCCGCAGCGCCCGCGACCCGGGCGCTGCTGGTCACCGCGGCCGGTGGGCTGGCCCTGCTCGCCGCGGTGGTCCTGCTGGTGGTGGCGACCGGTACCACCGACCTCGCGGTCATCCTCGCCGACCCGGACGCGGTGCTGGCCTCCCCGTTGGCCGGGCCGATCGGCGCGCTGGTGCTGCTCGCCGCGTTCACCAAGTCCGCCCAGCTGCCGTTCCAGTTCTGGCTGCCCGGGGCGATGGTCGCGATGACCCCGATCAGCGCCTACCTGCACGCGGCGACCATGGTCAAGGCCGGCATCTACCTGCTGATGCGGTTCACCCCGCTGTTCGCCGGCCAACCCGCGTGGTCGATCGCGCTGATCGGGGTCGGGCTGGCCACCGCGCTGGGCGGGGCGCTGATGGCGCTGCGCGAGCACGACCTCAAGGCGATCCTGGCCCACTCCACGGTGAGCCAGCTCGGGCTGCTGGTCGCCGTGATCGGGGTGGGCACCCCGACCGCGCTGGCCGCGGCGATGCTGCACACGCTGGCCCACGCGCTGTTCAAGGCCACCCTGTTCATGCTGGTGGGGATCATCGACCAGGAGACCGGCAGCCGCGACATCCGCGAGCTGACCGGGCTGCGGCACCGGATGCCGCGCACGGCGGTGTGCACCGCGCTGGCCGCGCTGTCGATGGCCGGGGTCGCCCCGCTGCTCGGCTTCGTCAGCAAGGAGTACCTGTTCCAGGGGCTGCTGGAGGCCGGCGGCGGGTCCTGGACGGGAGCGGCGGCGGGCGCCGCCGCCGTCGCGGCCTCGGCGCTGACCTTCGCCTACGGCGCCCGCCTCGTGCACGGCGCCTTCGGCGGCGGACCCGCCCGGCAGCCGGACCTCTACGAGCCCCCGATGGCGTTCCTGGTGCCGGCCGCGGTGCCGGCGCTGCTCGGCCTGGCCCTCGGACCCGCCGTCGGGGTGCTGGACCCGGTGCTGAACTCGGCCAACGCCGCGGTCCTCCCGGGCGCCGAACCGATCTCGTTGAGCCTGTGGCACGGCCTGAGCCCCGAGGTGCTGATGTCGATGGTGACGATCGCGCTCGGCGTGGCGCTGTTCCTCGCCCGCGACCCGGTGGACCGGGCCCTGCAGCGCCTGCGGCTGCCCGACGGCGCGGCCGCCTTCGACCGCGGGCAGGACGCGGTGCTGCGGGCGGGCGCCGCGGTCGGCCGCCCGGACCGGGACGGCTCGGCCGCCGGCGTACTGGCCCGCCCGCTGGTGGCGCTGGTCGTGCTCGGCGGCATCGGGCTGTTCGGGCTGGACACCCTGCCCGAGCCCGTTGCGGGTACCGCGGCCGGTGACTGGCCGGTGCTCGCCCTGCTGGCCGCCGGCACCCTCGCCGCGGTCGTCGCCCGCACCGCGCTCGCCGCGGTGGCCCTGCTCGGTGTGGTCGGGTTGGTCGTCGCCGTGTGGTTCGTCCTGGCCGGCGCCCCGGACGTGGCGCTGACCCTGCTGCTGGTCGAGGTGCTGACGACCGTCGTCGCGGTGCTGGTGCTGCGCCGGACACCGCGGCGGTGGAAGCGACTGCCGCGGCGGCGGACGGTGCCGGCGGCGGTCCTCGCCCTCGCCACCGGAGCGGTGGCCGCGCTCGGCACGCTCGCGCTCACCGGCCGGCGCGAGCTGAGCCCGGTCGGGGACTACTTCCTGCGCCGCGCCGAGGCCGACACCGGCGGCACCAACGTCGTGAACACCGTGCTCGTGGACTTCCGCGGCACCGACACCCTCGGGGAGGCGATCGTGGTGGGCACCGCGGCGCTCGGCCTGCTCGCCCTGCTGCGGCGGCCGGCCGGCAGCACCGGACCGGCCCGTCCCGGCTCGGACGCGATCGTGCTGCGGGTCGGCGGGCGGGCCCTGGTGCCCGGGGCGCTGCTTCTCGCGGCGTTCCTGTTCCTGCGCGGCCACGACGAGCCCGGCGGCGGCTTCATCGCCGCGCTGGTGGCGGGCACCGCGGTCGGGTACTCCCAGCTCGCGCACGGCCCCGACTCCCGGCTGCTGCGGGTGCTGCGCCCGGAACTGCTGGTGGGCATCGGGATGGTGCTCGCGCTGACCGTCGGGATCGCCGCCCAGCTGATCGGCGGGACGTTCCTCGCCCCGCTCGGCACCGGGATCTCGCTGCCGCTGATCGGCACCTCGCTGTCCTCGGTGCTGCTGTTCGAGTCCGCGGTCTTCCTCATGGTGGTCGGCCTGCTCGTCGCGGCCGTGCAGCAGTTCGGGCCGGGCACCGGCGAGCCGGTCGCCCCGACGACGGGCCGCGTCGCCGGCTCCGACGTCGCGGCCGCGCCGGCCGGCACCGACCCGGATCACCGAGAACCGGACCGGGAGGCGGCCGACCCGGACGCGGTGTC
>DASQMQ010000077.1:0-5966 GCA_035645455.1 Pseudonocardia sp. | reverse complement strand
GACCCGGTGACCGTGCTGACCATGCCCCGGGCCATCAGCATCGCCGCTCCGTCGAGCAGGGTGGCGGCCTGCGTCCCGCCGTCGGCGCCGGCGGCGGCCACGGCGCGGTGGGCATCGTCCAGCGCGCCGGTGGCGACCAGCGCCGGCACCCCGAGCAGCGCCGCGGACGGCGACAGGCTGCGATAGAGCTCGGCGCTGTCGGTGAGCAGGCCGCGGTGGGCCAGCACCGCCGCCGCGGTGTCCACGGCCAGCGCGCGATCGGCCGCCCCGGCGTCGCCGATCACCTGGTCGGCGTGCCGCAGGGCGCCGTCCAGGTCGCCGGCCAGCGCGGCCGCCCGGGCCCGGCGGCCGGCGACGTCGCGACCGGCCCGCCCGGCGGTCACCGCGCCCGCCAGCAGTTCGGCGGCCAGCTGCGGCGAGGCGTCCATCGCCTCCGTGGCCGCGGCCTCCAGGACCGCGGCCACCCGCTCGCCGCCGGCCCCGGTGCCCAGCAGCCGCCGTCCGGCGGTCAGCACCGACCCGCCGCGGTCCAGCTCGATGGTGGCCAGCCGGCACTGCAGCTCGCGGCGGCGCAGCACCGGGGTCAGCCGCAGGAACAGCTCCTGGATGATCGGGATCAGCTCGCCGGACTCGCGCAGCAGCCCGGTCGCCCGGGCCGCCTCCACCGCGTCCTCGACCGGAACCGCGCGGGGCGCCCCGCCGAGCAGCGTGCCCAGCACGTCGCTGTCCAGCGCGGCGCCCAGGGCCATCGCCTCCAGGACGTCGTGCACGGCCGGTTCGAGCGCGTCCACCCGGTGCCGCAGCCGCTCGGCCAGCGCCGCGGACACGGTGATCCGGTCCGGGCGGTCGAACTGCTCGGGCCGACGCGGGTCGAACCGGCCGGACTCGCGCAGCGCGTGGGTGACCAGGTCGACCAGGCCGGGCAGCCCGCCGGTCTGCTCGTGCACCAGCGCCACCATCGGCTCCGGCGGCCGGCAGCCCAGCCGCTCGGCGATCCGGGCGGTGACCGTGGGCCGGTCCAGGTGCCCGACCATGACCACCGCCCGGCGCGTGCCCAGGGCCGCGGTGAGCCCGGCGAGCGGGCGCGGACGCGGCCACGGCCGGTGCGCCAGCAGCAGGCGGGCGCCCGGGTCGGCAGCCAGCCGGCCCAGCCGGTCCAGGTCGTCCGCGGTGAGCCGGTGCGCGTCGTCGACCAGCACCGCCGCCGGGTGGTCGGGCAGCGCGCCGCGGCCGTCCGGGCCGAGCCGGACGACCTCCACCCCGGCCGCGCGGTACACCTCGGACAGCGCGTCGAGCAGCATCGTCTTGCCGGTCCCGCCGGGGCCGATGATCGCGGCCGCGAGCGGGGCCCGCGGGTCGGCCGCGATCCGGGCGGCCAGCCCCGCGCCGCCCGGCGGACCGCCGTACGCGCGCTCGGCCAGTGCCGTCGCCGCCGTTGCCGAACCCGGTGCCACCGACATCGCCCCCGTCCCGGCCGTGCGGCCGTCGTGGGGGACCTCGGTCCGGACCCGACCGGTCGTTAACTATGCGTCGCCGGACAACCGCATCGAGTGACACCCACACCGGGCCGGTCACACCGGGTGGTCGTGCGGGGAAAACGGTGCCGGAACACCGTCATCCACGCACGACCCCGGGTCAGCTGCGGTCGAACTCGCGGGCGCCCAGGGCCCGGACGATGCCGGCGCGGCCCTCGGAGACCAGCCGGCGCAGGGCCGGCGGGTGCGACTCGTCGGCCAGCCAGGCGTCGGCCGCCTCGACGGTGGACTTGTCCACCGCCCAGGACGGGAACAGCCCCACCACCACCGACTGCGCCCGCTCGCTGGTCCGCCGCTGCCACACCTCGGCGACCTGGCCGAAGTACCGCTCCACGTACCCGCCCAGCAGCGCGCGCTGGGTGGGGTGGGCGAACCCGCTGATGATCGCCTCCTGGACGGCGTTCGGGATGTCGTCGTCGTGCACCGCGCGGACCCAGGCCCGCTCCTTGGCCTCGGCGGTCGGGATCAGCGCGCGGGCCCGCTCGGCCTGCCGCTGCCCGGTCGAGGTCGGGTCGCGCTCCAGCTCGGCGTCGATCTCGGCCTCGCGGGCGTGGCCGTGCGCGACCAGCGCGTGCAGCAGCCGCCAGCGCAGGTCGGTGTCCACGGTCAGCCCGTCGGGCACGTCCACGCCGTCCAGCCAGCCGCGCATGCTCTCCAGCACCGAGGTGTGGAGGACGCTGCCGGTCAGCGAGTTGACCACGGTCAGCTGCGCGTCCGAGGCGGGCGGGGCGGTGCTCAGCCGGAACAGCAGCGCGTCGACCAGCAGCGGCCAGCCGCGCTCGGCGGCCCACTGCTCGTCGGCGTAGGACGCGATCGCGGTCTGGGCCTGCATGAGCAGCCGCTGCACCACGCCGACCTCGGACTCGGCGCCGAACCCGCCAGCCACCAGCATGGCGAAGTCGCGGGCCTTCAGCTCGGCCTCGCGGGTCATCTCCCAGGCCGCCGACCAGCACAGCGTGCGCGGCAGCGGCTCGGCGATGTCGCCGATCCGGTCGACCAGGGTGGCCAGCGAGCCCGGGTCCAGCCGCAGCGCGCAGTAGGTCAGGTCGTCGTCGTTGACCAGCACCAGCCGGCCCCGCGGCACCCCGACCAGCTCGGGGACCGGGGTCCGCTCGCCGGCCACGTCGACCTCGACCCGGCTGGTGCGGACCAGCTTGCCGCTGCCGTCGTCGTCGTAGACGCCGACCGCGAGCCGGTGCGTGCGCAGCTCCCCGGCGCCCGGCCGGGCACCGCCCTGCACCACCTCGAAGCGGGTGAACCGCCCCGCGGAGTCCACGTCGAACGACGGGCGCAGCATGTTCAACCCCGTGGTGCGCAGCCACTGCGCGCCCCACCCGGACAGGTCGCGGCCCGAGGACCGCTCCAGCGCGCCCAGCAGGTCGTCGAACGTGGCGTTGCCCCAGGCGTGCGCGGTGAAGTACTCGCGCAGCCCGGCCAGGAACGCGTCCAGCCCGACGTAGGCGACCAGCTGCTTGAGCACCGACGCGCCCTTGGCGTAGGTGATCCCGTCGAAGTTGACCTCGACGGCCTGCAGGTCCGGGATGTCCGCGGCGATCGGGTGCGTGGAGGGCAGCTGGTCCTGCCGGTAGGCCCAGGACTTCTCCACGTTCGCGAAGGTCGTCCAGGCCTCGGTGTACTCGGTGGCCTCGGCCTGGCAGAGCACGCTGGCGAAGGTGGCGAACGACTCGTTCAGCCACAGGTCGTCCCACCATGCCATGGTGACCAGGTCGCCGAACCACATGTGGGCCATCTCGTGCAGCACGGTCTCCGCGCGCCGCTCGTAGACGAACCGGGTGACCCGGGACCGGAAGACGTAGTCCTCCAGGAAGGTCACCGCGCCGGCGTTCTCCATCGCGCCGGCGTTGAACTCCGGCACGAACAGCTGGTCGTACTTGCCGAACGGGTACCGGACGCCGAAGTTGCGGTGGTAGAAGTCGAAGCCCTGGCGGGTCTCGGTGAACAGCCGGTCGTGGTCCATGTACGGCGCCAGCGAGGCCCGGCAGAAGATCCCCAGCGGGATCACCCCGTCGGCGTCGCGGTACTCGTCGCGCCAGACCGCGTACGGTCCGGCGACCAGCGCGACCAGGTAGGTCGACATGATCTCGCTGGTGGCGAACCGGTGCACCGCCGAGCCGCCCGGTCCGTCCCCGCTCGCCGCGATCGCGGCGTTGGACACCACCTGCCAGTCGGCCGGCGCGGTGACGGTGACGGTGTAGCGGGCCTTGAGGTCGGGCTGGTCGAAGCAGGCGAACATGCGCTTGGCGTCGGCCGTCTCGAACTGGGAGTACAGGTACACCCCGCCGTCCACCGGGTCGACGAACCGGTGCAGGCCCTCGCCGGTGTTCATGTAGCGGCCGGTCGCCTCGACCCGCAGCTCGTTCTGCGCGGCCAGCGCGGGCAGCGCGATGCCGTCGTCCTCGCGGTAGCCCGCCACGTCCAGCGGCTCGCCGTTCAGGGTGGCCGCGGCGACCCCGGCGGCGACCAGGTCGATCCAGCTGTCCGCCCCGGGTTCCGCGCAGCGGAACCGCACCGTGGTGGTGGTCGCGAAGGTGGCGTCGCCCGGCTTGCCGCCGCCGTCGGTCAGGTCGAGCTCGATGGTGTACTCGTCGACCGACAGCAGTGCGGCCCGCCGCTCGGCGTCCGTGCGGGTCAGGTTGGGCGGGGCCATGCGGTGTCCGGGCTCCTTCGGGGTCGGGCGGGCGGTGTGCGCGATCCAACCACGTGGACGTGCGGGGTGCCGGTGAGATCCGGGCGGGGACCGGTGTGCGCGGCGCCGGTGTCGGGAACAGCTCCGGGCCGCCCGCGGTTGCCCTGGGCAGATGCCTGCGCATCCCGCGATGCCTCACGATCGGAGAACACGTGACCAGCACTGACGCCCAGACCGGCCCGACCCGGGTGGACTTCTGGTTCGACCCGCTGTGCCCGTGGGCGTGGATCACCTCGCGCTGGATGCTGGAGGTGCGTCAGGTCCGCGACATCGAGCTGCGCTGGCACGTGATGAGCCTGTCGGTGCTCAACGAGGACCGCGACCTCGACGAGGGGTACCGGGCGATGATGGACAACGGCTGGGGTCCGGTCCGGGTGGCCGTGGCCGCCGCGGCCGAGCGGGGCCCGGAGGTGCTCGAGCCGCTCTACACCGCGCTCGGCACCCGGATCCACGACCGCGGCAACAAGGACTTCGACGTGGTCATCAAGGAGGCGCTGGCCGAGCTCGACCTGCCCTCGTCGCTGGCCGAGGCCGCGCACGGCACCGAGTTCGACGCCGCGCTGCGGGAGAGCCACCAGCGCGGGATGGAGCCGGTCGGGCTGGACGTCGGCACGCCGACGGTGCACGTCGACGGGGTGGCGTTCTTCGGCCCGGTGCTGTCCCGGATCCCGCGCGGCGAGCAGGCCGGCCTGGTCTTCGACGGGGCCCGCCTGCTGGCCGCGTACCCGCACTTCTTCGAGCTCAAGCGGACCCGCAGCGAGAGCCCCGAGTTCGGCTGAGTCCGGCCCACCGGGGCGCCCGACCCGCGCCGGCCGGCCGCCGTGCCGCGGTGATCGTCGGGCCGTCCCCGGCCCGGATGTCCACCCGGCGGAACACGGTGCTACCGGCCGGTCGAGGCCCTGCGGGGGTCGCTACCCTAGGGCACGATGAGCACCCCGTCCGACGACACCCCGATCCGCATCGGCAACCGCTACCGGTTGGAGGAGCGGATCGGTGCCGGCGCCATGGGCGCGGTGTGGCGGGCGACCGACGAGCTGCTCAACCGGACCGTCGCGGTCAAGGAGCTGCTCGCCGCGGCGGTCCCGGCCCGCGGCGGCGCGCTGGAGGAGTCCCGCCAGCGCATCCTGCGGGAGGGCCGGATCGGCGCCCGCCTGCAGCACCCGCACGTGATCAGCATGTTCGACGTGGTGGTGCACGAGGACAGCCCGTGGCTGGTGATGGAGTACCTGCCGTCCCAGTCGCTGGCCCAGCGGCTGGCCCAGGACGGCGCGCTGCCGCCCCGCGAGGCCGCCGACATCGGCCGCCAGGTCGCCGACGGACTGGCCGCCGCGCACAAGGCCGGCGTGGTGCACCGCGACATCAAGCCCGGCAACGTCCTGCTCGGCGACGACGGCCGGGTCAAGCTCACCGACTTCGGCGTCTCCCGCGCGGTCGACGACGTCCAGCTCACCCGCACCGGCCTGATCGCCGGCACCCCGGCGTTCCTGTCCCCGGAGGTCGCCCGCGGCCACGAACCGACCGCGGCCTCGGACGTGTTCGCCCTCGGCGCCACCCTCTACGCGGCGGTCGAGGGGCACCCGCCGTTCGGGCTGGACGACAACGCCTACGCGCTGCTGCACAAGGTCGCCACCGGCGTGGTCGAGCCGCCCCAGCGGTCCGGCCCGCTGACCGAGGTCATGATGCGGCTGCTCAGCGTCGACCCGGACGACCGGCCCACCGCGGCC
>DASQMQ010000076.1:0-3291 GCA_035645455.1 Pseudonocardia sp. | reverse complement strand
CCCCGTCGTCGGCGACCGAGACGGTCAGCTCGTCGTCGTCGTAGCGGACCACGACGCTGGCCCGGGCCGGGCCGGCGTGCTTGAGCGCGTTGGTCAGCGCCTCCTGCACGATCCGGTAGGCGGCCAGGTCGAGCCCGCCGGGCAGGGTGCGCGGACGCCCCTCGACCCGCACGTCCACGTCCAGGCCGGCGGCGCGGATCCGCTCGGCCAGCTGCTCGACCTGGCGCAACCGCGGCGGCGGGGCCAGGCCGGTCCCCTCCCCGGACTCCGGTTCGGCAGCCAGCGCCCGCAGCACCCCGACCACCCGGTGCAGCTCGGCCACCGCCTCCCGGCCCAGGTCCTCGACCCCGAGCAGGACCCCGGTCTCCCGGTCGTGCCCGCCGTCCACGGCCAGCTTCCGGCGCACCCCGCCGACCTGCAGGGTCATCACGCTGACGATGTGGGCGACGGCGTCGTGCAGCTCGCGGGCGATCCGGCCGCGCTCCACCCGGACCGCCTCGTCGGCGCGGGCCTCCCGCTCCAGCGCCAGCTGCGCGACCACCGCCGCCAGCTCGGTGCTGCGGTCCTGCTCGCGGCGGACCAGCCGGCCGATCCCCCAGGCCGTGCAGGTGCCCAGCAGCATGGCCACGACGTCCCACGGCCGGGTCCCGAGCACGCTCACAGTGCCGAACACGACGAAGGTGCCGGCCCCGGCCGTGATGCCGACCGCCGGCGGGCGGCGCTGCGCGACGCTGCTGAGCAGGACCAACAACCCGAGCACCAGCGACGCCGTGGCCATGGCGCCGACGGCGGGCACCTCCGCCGCCCAGACCAGCAGCGCGGCCACCGCGAAGCCGGCCACCGGCGCCCGGGTGCGCAGCAGCACCGCACCGGCCCCGAGCAGCACCGCGCCGAACGCCGGCACCCCCCGAGCCGGCACGGCCAGGGCCAGTTCGACCAGCCCGCCGACGGCGAGCGCCGCCGCGAAGGCCACGTCCAGCCGGGTCGGGGTGCGCACGTCGGTCACTCCTCTGTCGAGCCCCGGCAGTCCGCCGGTGGCGCCGGTCGGGGGCTGCAGGAGGCCGGCAACGACGCTAGCCGAGCACGTGCGGGCCGACGTCCCCCCGGCGGATGATCCGCGCCGCGCCGGCCGTCGCCCGCGATGGTGACACCGGAATCCGGATCCCGGGCGACGACCGGACCGGGGCCGGGCGGCCACGCTCCTCCCCGCCCACCGGCACGCGGTGGGCGGGGAGGAGCAGCAGATGAACAGCGCGACGATCCGGGCCTGCGGCGCGGCGGTCGCCCTCGGCGGGGTGGTCTGGGGGACGGCCGGCCTGCTCGCCCCGCCGGCCGAGGGTGAGATCCGGGCGGTGGAGGTCTGGTCCAGCGGGTTGTTCCTGCTCGGCGCGATCGCCCTGGTGGCGACGGTGGTCGGCACCCGGGCGACCGGGGACGGGTGGTGGGGCCGTGGCCTGGTGGTGGCCGAGCTGGTGGCCCTCGGGCTGGCCGCGCTGTCCACCACGATCGGGCTGGTCACCAGGCAGTACGAGCTGTCCGGCGCACTGCTGGTGCTGGACATGTCCTGGCCGCTGAGCATGCTGGGGCTGATCGCGGTGGGGGTCACCGTCGTGGCGCAGCGCCGGTGGCCCGCCCGGACGGGTTGGCTGGCCCTGGCCACCGGGCTGTGGCTGCCGGTCGGCTTCGTCGCCCCCGAGGTGGTGACCTCGCTGTACCTGATCGTCGTCCCGCTGCTGCTCGGGCTGTCCGTCGCCGTGGACGTCGCGGCCCGCGATCCGCGCCCGGCTCCCCGGGTGCGCCCGGCGCCGCGCTGACCGGCCCCGCCACGCCCGGTCCCTCGCCCCACCACCGGATCGGACCGGAACCGTATCGTGGCCCGGCCGCGCTGCTCTTCCGGTCGGGACGGGCTCGGGGTCGGGGTACCGTTCGGGTGAAAGGTGGTGGAATGAACGCGTTCCTCGAGGTGTGGCGGTCCGGCGGCGCCGAGCTGGTCCAGCTGGGCGACGAGCGCGTCACCATCGGCCGCTCCGACGGCAACACGATCGTGCTGGCCGAGGACACCCAGGTCTCCCGGGTGCACGCGGTGCTGGAGCAGCTGGCCGGGTCGTGGAGCGTGCGCGACGTCAACTCGCGCAACGGGACCTTCGTCAACGGCACCCGGGTGTCCGGCGAGGCCCGGCTCGGGGCCGGCGACGAGCTGCGCATCGGCCGCACCCGGATCGTGCTGCGCGCCGACCGCACCGCCGACGACCCGGGCATGACCGAGGCCCAGGCCGCCCCGCCCACCCTCACCCCGCGCGAGCGCGACGTGCTGATCGCGCTGTTCACCCCGATCACCGGCTCGGAGATGTTCACCGAACCGGCCTCGACCCGGCAGATCGCCCAGGCGCTGTGGGTCAGCGAGGCCGCGGTCAAGCAGCACCTGCTGCGGATCTACGACAAGTTCGGGGTCACCGGCGACGGCGAGCGCCGGCGCACCCGGCTGGCCAACGAGGCGCTCCGCCGGGGGGCGATCACCCTGGCGGAGGTGCGCGCGGCCACCACCAAGACGGAGTGACCGGCCCGGCCGACCACCGGCCGGGCGGGCCGGTCGGGTCGGACCTCAGCCGGTACCGACCGAGACGTCCCCGCTCGTGGTGCGCACCCGGATCGTCGAGCGGGCACCGGGATCGCTGCGCACCCCGACGTCCGTCCGGCCGGTCACGGTGTCGGCCGCCACCCGGTACGGCCCCGCGTCCGGCAGCGTGACCTGCACGTTCCCGCTGGTCGAGGTGGCCTCGAGCGTCACCGGCCGGGTTCCCAGGTGCACCGTGACGTCGCCGCTGGCGGACTCCGCGGTCGTGGTCGCCGACTGGTGCTCGCCCACCCGGATCGACCCGCTGGCGCTGCGCGCGGTCAGCGGCCCGGTCAGCCCGGAGGTGGCCAGGTCGCCGCTGGCCCCGGCGATCGTCACGACGGTGCCGCGCGGCACCGTGATGTCGTAGTCGATCCGGCACGGCCCGGCCTGCTGGCTGTCGGGCGGGCACTGCGACTCGATGTGCAGCAGGTCGCCCTCGTGGCGCACGACCTCCACCGGCGCCACCGGGTCGCGGTAGATGCTCCGGGTCACGGTGACGGCGCCGTCGTCGGTGCCGGTCACGGTGATCCCCCCGGCGTCGCTGGCGACCTCGAGCCGGCCGACCGGGCCGACGACCTGCTCGGTGGTCACCTCGCTCGGCGCCGGCCCGCCAGGTTCGGGCGCCGTGGCCGGCACCGGAACCGCCGTGGCCGGCACGACGGTCACCGGCGCCG
>DASQMQ010000075.1:0-1827 GCA_035645455.1 Pseudonocardia sp. | reverse complement strand
CTGGTTGCCCCGCACGCGCTCGTTCCTGATGGACCGCGAGACGCTCCTTGTCCACCGCCGGCGATGGGTCCGGGAGGGATCGCCGACGTCCGCCCGACTCACTCGGCTCGATCGCGACGAATCCGACTTGTACGAGGATCTTGTCGCTGATCGCCTCGGCGAATCAGTCCGGCTCGAACAAGAACGGGTGGACTGGAACTGGGTCTACGAGCGGTTGCCGTGCCCCTGAGCCTGGCCCGGACGCCCAAACTCACCCCTTGGATCGCGGGAAGGTGCACGAGACCGGCGGCCGATTGGAGGCCGGGTCAACCCGCCAGCACGAGCCGCGTGGCTAGTTGTACTGACCGGAGACGTTGGTCGAGATCATGTGACGACACGATCTGACTGATCTTGATAGGCGAGGGCCTCCCGGAGTGATGTGGAGCTGTCTGACGGCATCCACGCACAACCCCGGGAGGTCCTCGTGGCCCACGCTAACGCTGCCCTGACCCCACGCGCCCGACTACGCCTGGCGCGTCTGATCGTCGAGCAGGACTGGCCGATCGCGCGGGCCGCGGAACGGTTCCAGGTCGCCTGGTCCACCGCCCACCGGTGGGCCACCCGCTACCGCCTCGAGGGCGAGGCCGGCCTGGCCGATCGGTCCAGCCGGCCACATCGCAGCCCACGAGCGACTCCAGCGCCGGTGGTGCGCAAGATCGTGCACCTGCGCTGGAAGCAGCGCCTGGGCCCGGTCGAGATCGCCGCCCGGGTCGGCTGCGCGCCCTCGACGGCGCATCAGGTGCTGGTGCGGTGTCGGATCAACCGCCTCGCCCACCTCGACCGGGCCACCGGCGACCCGGTCCGCCGCTACGAACACCCCGCCCCCGGGGACCTGCTCCACGTCGATGTGAAGAAGCTGGGCAACATCCCCGACGGTGGTGGCTGGCGCTTCGTCGGGCGCGTCCAGGGTGAACGCAACCGCTCCGCCACCCCGGGCAAGCCCCGCAACCGCCACTACAACCCGAAGATCGGGACCGCGTTCGTGCACACCGTGCTCGATGACCACTCCCGGGTGGCCTACGCCGAGATCCACGACGACGAGACCGCCGCCACCGCCGCCGCGGTACTGCGCCGAGCGGTGGCCTGGTTCGCCCAGCGCGGGGTCACCGTCGAGCGGGTTCTGTCGGACAACGGGTCGGCCTACCGCTCTCACCTGTGGCGTGACACCTGCGCCGAGCTGCAGATCACCCCGAAACGCACCCGCCCCTACCGCCCCCAGACCAACGGCAAGATCGAACGTTTCCACCGCACCATGGCCGCGGGATGGGCGTTCCGCCGGCTCTACACCGGCGAATCGCAACGCCGAAAGGCCCTACCGGGCTGGCTGCACGAGTACAACCATCACCGGCCCCACACCGCCATCGGCCGCGTCCCGCCCATCACCAGGTTCACCAACCTGTCCGGGCAGTACAGCTAGTGCGCAACTCGCCCCTTAGACACTCGCACTATCCACACGGGGCGGTGCCCGCCTGCGACATCGTCGGGGTTGGCGAGCATCTCCGGCTCGGTCCACCGCTCGAACAACGCGTCAGCGGCGCTGCACCCGGGTGACGAGCAGCGGCCGGGCTCAGCTCAACGCCTGGACCAGCGGGGGGACCAGGTAGCGGAGCGTGAACGCCTCGTAGAGCGCGCCGATGACGAACAGCGCCAGCGCCGGCAGGCTCAACCACCCGAGCTGCCGCAGGCCGCGGGCGTACCCCTGACGGCGGTTCTGCGCACCGACGGTCGCCGGACGCAGCCAGGACCTCCCGAGGAGGTAACCGCCGAGCACGAGCAGGATGTAGGCCT
>DASQMQ010000074.1:0-7108 GCA_035645455.1 Pseudonocardia sp. | reverse complement strand
GGGGGCTTGCTGAAGGTCCTGTGTCACCCACACGAAGGCACCGTTGAGCACTGTGGATCTGGCGGACGTAGGGGGCGCCGAGCGGCTTGCACTGGTGCGGGATCTCACCGCGCGACCGCCGGCGCGCGTTCGATGCCGCCGCGCAAGAACGGTAGCAGCAGCTCGCTCCCAGGCTGGCTCCCAGCAGGTCTTGCCTTTGCGCCGATCAAGCCTTTGGCGTGGGCGCCCCCGGCAGGACTCGAACCTGCGACCTAGAGATTAGAAGGCTCTTGCTCTGTCCAGCTGAGCTACGGAGGCAGTCGCGGTCCGCGGACCGCTGGCGCAGAGCGTAGCGGGCACCGGGAGCGACTGCTCCCACCCACCTGCATCCGTGGTGCACACACGCCACCCCTCGGCCCTGATCGATCGGTCAGAAGCCGACCGGCTGGTGGGAGAGCGTGATGATCTCAGTACGCGGGCTGTCCGAGCGGTAGGACACCGCCCCGGCCGTCGAGGAGGCGCGCCGAACAGCGTCGTGGCCGAATCGGTCGCCCACCCGGCTACGACCTCGAGGTGGCCGGCAGCGAGCCGGCGTCGGCGGCTCCGCGCCGCCGTCCGGGCTGCCGCGTCGACCGTGCCGAACCCGGCCGGTCCGGACCCGGAACAGCGGCTGCCCGAGCCGCCACTCAACCGACCCCGGCGTGGTCGTCAACGCCCGCCGGAGCGGTCTGACAAGGTGGCATCATGTCACCGACTCTGCGTTCCGCGGCCGGGTCCGACGTCGGCCGGCGCAGGCCGATGAACCAGGACTCCGCGGCCACCACCGGCCGGCTCCTGGCGGTCGCCGACGGGATGGGCGGACACGCCCACGGCGAGGTCGCCAGCTCGGTCGCCGTCGACGTCATGCTGGAGCTCGACCAGCGCCTGCCGGCCGACCTCACCGGCGTGGACCTGCCCGACGCGCTCGGCCAGGCCGTCGTCGAGGCCGCCGACCGGCTCACCGAGCTCGCCAAGAGCGACCCCGAGCTGCGCGGCACCGGGACCACCGTGGTCGCCTTCCTGGTCGACGGCGAGCGCATCGGCGTCGCCCACATCGGCGACTCGCGGGCCTACCTGCTGCGCGGCGGCGAGCTGTTCCGGCTCACCCGCGACCACACCCTGGTCCAGGCGCTGGTCGACGAGGGCCGGATCACCCCCGAGGAGGCGGCCGAGCACCCGCGCCGGTCCTGGCTGGTCCGGACGCTGCAGGAAGCCACCCCGGCCGACCCGGACCTGTTCTCGGTGGATGCCCGGGTCGGCGACCGCTTCCTGATCTGCTCCGACGGCGCCACCGCCGTGCTCGACGACGACGCGCTGCGCGAGGTGCTCGCCACGGTCCCCGACCGGACCGAGGCGGTGCAGCGGCTGATCGCGCTGGCCAACGACGGCGGCGGGCCGGACAACATCACCTGCATCGTCGCCGACCTCGTCGACCAGGACGCCGACCAGGACGCCGACCAGGAGGTCGACGGGGAACCGGGGGAGAATCCCCCGGTCGTGGTGGGTGCCATCGCGGCCCGGGGCTAAGTTCCGGGACACAATCCTCGGGGGGTCGACCACCAGGGGGTGCCCATGACCGGTGCGGTGACCGCGCAGGAGATCGCGAGTCGGCTGTCGGTCGGTCTGGTCGTGGTGCGCGGCGGGGCCGTGGAGTGGGTGAACGACGCGGCCCGCTCGCTGGTCGAACCGTTCGGTGGCTCGTGGACCGACGACGACTCCGCGACCGTCCTGCTCGGCGCCGTCCGGCCGGGCGCGGGCCGGGTCGCGCAGCGCTGGCTGTCCCCGCAGGGGGACGCGCGCTCGTGGCGGGTCACCTGCATCTCGCTGCACTCCACCGAGGACCGCCTGCTCTACGAGATCACCGACCGCAGCGCCCTCTCGCTCGCCCACCGCCCGATCGGCGTGGCCGATCCGCACTGGCGGCTGGACCGGCTCGAGGCGCTGGCCCGGATGGGTTCCTGGGTGTGGGACGTCGCCAGGGACCGCGTGGAGTGGTCCGAGGCGCTGCTGACCCTGATCGGCATGCCGCTGGGATCGACGCTGGATCTGGCCGCGTTCCGGGCCCTGGTGCACCCCGACGACCTGGCCATGGTCGACACCGCACTCGTCGAGGGCATCGCGATCGGGGAGCCGTTCAGCTACATCCACCGGATGTGCCTGTCCGACGGCACCGAGCGGACGTTCCATTGCCACTGCGAGGTCTTCACCGACGCCGCCGGCACGCCGATCCGGGTGCTGGGCACCGCCCGCGACATCACCGAGGAGCACCGCGCCCGGACCGAGCTGGCCTACCTCGCCGACCACGACCCGCTCACCGGCATCGCGAATCGCCGCCGGATCACCGCTCGGCTCGCCGAGTGCTCCGCCGACGCGGCCGGCGCCACCCTGCTGCTGATCGACATCGACCACTTCAAGGACATCAACGACCTGCGCGGGCACGCCGTCGGCGACCGGGTCATGCGCCGGCTCGCCCGGACCGTCGCGGCCCAGCTGGGGCCCGGGGCGATGCTGGGCCGCCTCGGCGGCGACGAGTTCGCCGCCGTCCTGCCGGGCTGCGACCCCGAGCACGGCATCGCGCTGGGCGAGAAGCTCTGCGACGTGGTGGCCGACGACACGGTGGCCGACGGCGGGTCGCTGCTGCGGGTGACCGTCAGCATCGGCGTGGCCGGGGTGGCAGCCGAGGAGAACGTCGAGGTCAGCCTGGCCCGCGCCGACCTGGCGCTGTACGAGGCCAAGAACGCCGGCCGCAACCGGGCCCGGCTGTTCGCCCCGGACCAGTACCGGCAGGCGCTCGCCCGGGTCGGCCTGCTGCAGCGGGTCACCGACGCACTGGGCACCGGCACCATGCAGCTCGACGCGCAGCCGATCGTCGACCTCGGCACCGGTCGGGCGACCCGGTGGGAGCTGCTGATCCGGCTGCGCGACGGCCTCGACCCGCCGCTCGGCCCGGCCGACTTCCTGCCCGCCGCCGAGCGCACCGACCTGGTGCTGCGGCTGGACCGATGGGTGCTCGAACGGGCCGTGCGGGCGCTGGCCACCCCGAACGCGCGGGCCCGCGGCCTGCAGTTGGAGGTCAACATCTCGGCCCGGTCGCTGGAGGACGACGGCCTCGGTCACTGGATCCTCGGCCTGCTCGCCGCGCACGAGGTGCTCCCGCGCCGGCTCGGCCTGGAGATCACCGAGACCACGGCGATCACCAGCGTGCAGGCCGCCCGGCGACTGGTCGGCCTGCTCACCGACGCCGGCTGCGGCTTCTCCCTCGATGACTTCGGCGCCGGCTTCGGCTCGTTCTCCCACCTCAAGCACCTGCCCTTCACCGCGGTGAAGATCGCCGGGGAGTTCGTCCGCCGGCTCGACGTGGACCGGGTGGACCGGGCGCTGGTCGGGGCGGTGGTCGAGGTGGCGCGCGAGCTCGGCATGCGCACGGTCGCCGAGCAGGTGGAGCACCGCGCGCTCGTCGACCAGTTGCGGGCGCTCGGCGTCCACGACGGCCAGGGCTTCCACCTCGGCCCCCCGGGGCCGCTGGACGAGCTGCTCGGGTGAGCCGTCAGCGGCGGGCGACCAGGCGGCGCAACGGGACCGGCAGCACCCGTCCCGGCCCGGCCCGCTGGGCCAGCCGACCGGCCACCGCGGCCGCGACGTCCGGCGGCAGGTCCGGGGGCCAGAGCCCGGCCGCGGGCAGCCGCGTGGCCAGGTCGTAGGCCGCGGCGGCGTCGGGCAGGGGCAGCGCGAACGACCCGCGATCGTCGCCGAGGACGGCGAAGTCGGCCGCGGCGAGCAGCCAGCCCACCCGGTCCAGGGCCGAGCGGTGCCGCCAGGCCCGGTGCACGGGGCGCAGGAGCGGGGCCAACCGCAGCTCGCCCAGCGACGCGGGGGAGGCCGCCGGAACCACGATGACGAGCGTCCCGGCCGGCCGCAGCACCCGGCGCAGCTCGGCGAACAGCGCGTCCAGGTCCGGCAACGACGGCAGGGCGAGCGGCAGCACGACGCCGTCGACCTCGTTCGTGCCGAGGGGCACGGCTGCCGGGTCACCGCGCAACCGCCGCCCCGGCGGACCGGGCATCGCCGACGGGTCCACCCCGATCCAGCGGCCGGGCCCGAACTCGGCGGCGAGCATCCCGTTCGCGCCCCCGCACAGCTCGAGCACCTGCTGGGCCTCCAGCAGCGGAGCGGCCATCCAGGGCAGCGCCCGGTGGCCGGCGCGGTCGGTCGCCCCGGCCAGGAGGTCCGGTCCGACGCCGGTCACCACGGGCCCGGCCCGGCCGCCCGGGCCGGCGGGGCGGGGGGCCGGCCGGTCATCGGGCCAGTCTCGCAGGGCGGCGGGCGGTGATCCCCGGCACCTCTCGGCGCGCGGCGGGGGATCGGCGCGCGGGCATAGCCTGGTCGCATGGCGTCTCCGACCGTCGAACCCGCCACCGCCGCCCCCGCCCGACCGGCCACGTCCGGGACGACCGGGCTGGTCCTGCTCGGCGGGGCGGTGGCGGTGCTCGTCGCGGCCGGGCTGACCGCCCTGACCGGAGCCCGCCCGGCCAGCACCCTGGGCCTGCCCGATCCGGGCGCGCTGACCTCGGTCGGCCTGCCCGCGGCGCGCGCGGTGGCCGAGGTCGGCATGGCGCTGGCCATCGGGTCGGTCCTGCTGGCGGCGTTCCTGGTGCCGCCCCAGCGGTCGGGCTACCTGGACGTGGCCGGCTACCGCGCCCTGCGGTTCGCCTCCTGGGCCGCGGCCGGCTGGCTCGCGGCGGCGGTGCTGCTGGTCCCGCTCACAGTGGCCGACACGCTCGGGCGCCCGGTGCGCGAGGTGCTCGACCCCCTCCTGCTGCTCGACCTGGTGCCCCGGCTGAGCGTCTCCGCGGCGTGGCTGTGGACGTCGTTGATCGCCCTGGTCGTGCTTGTGGGCTGCCGCACCGTGCTGACCTGGGGCTGGTCGGTCGTGCTGTTCGGGCTGGCGCTGCTCGGGCCGGTTCCGGTCGCGGTGACCGGTCACTCGGCGAGCGGCGGCGCGCACGACATCGCGACCGACAGCCTTCTGCTGCACGTCCTGGCGTCGACGCTGTGGGTCGGCGGGCTGGTCGCGGTGATCACCTTGGCCGCGGCCCGCGGCGTCGACCGCGCGGCCGCACTGGCCACCGCGGTGCCCCGGTTCTCCCGGCTCGCCCTGGTGTGCTGGTCGGTGCTGGCCGTCACCGGCGTGGTGAATGCACTGACCCGGGTGCCGCCGTCGGCGGTGTTCGGCTCGGAGTACGGACTGCTGGTGCTGGCCAAGACCGCCGCGCTGGTGGTCCTGGGCGTTCTGGGCGCGGCCCACCGACGTGGTTCGGTCGGCGCGGCGGCCCGCGGGGAGCCGCGCGCCCTGCTGCGCCTCGGCGGGGTCGAGGTCCTGCTGATGCTGGCCACCATCGGCCTGGCCGTGGCTCTGGGCCGCACCGCGCCGCCCGACACCGGGGCCGGCGCGCCGTCCCGGACCCAGGTCCTGCTCGGCTACGACCTGGCCGGCCCGCCCACCCTGGCCCGACTGGCCCTGGACTGGCGGTTCGACCTGCTGTTCGGCTCCGCCGCGCTGCTGCTGGCCGCGGTCTACCTGCTGGGCGTGCGGCGACTGCGCCGGCGCGGGGACACCTGGGCCACCGGGCGCACGATCGCCTGGGCGGCCGGCTGCGCCGGGCTGTTGATCGCCACCAGCTCCGGGATCGGCCGCTACGCGCCGGCGATGTTCAGCGTGCACATGGGCGAACACATGATCCTGGGCATGCTGGTGCCGATCCTGCTGGTGCTGGGCGCGCCGGTGACCCTGGCCCTGCGGGCGCTGCCGGCGGCCGGCCGCACCGCCCCGCCCGGACCGCGGGAGTGGCTGCTGGCCGGGGTGCACTCGCCGGTCGCCCGCTGGCTGACCCACCCGGCGGTCACGCTGCCGTTGTTCGTGGGCAGCTACTACGCCCTGTACTTCTCCGGGCTGTTCGCCGCGGCCCTGCCCGAGCACTGGGCGCACCAGCTGATGAGCCTGCACTTCCTGCTGGTCGGGGCGCTCTTCTTCTGGCCGATCGTGGGGATCGACCCGGCTCCGCGGCGGCTGCCGCCGGCGGCGCGGCTCGGGGTCGTCTTCGCCTCCCTGCCGTTCCACGCGTTCTTCGGGGTCGCGCTGATGAGCGCCAACACCGTGGTCGGCGAGCAGTGGTACCGCGGCCTCGCGCTGCCGTGGGTGACCGATCCGCTGACCGACCAACGCCTCGGCGGCGGCCTGGCGTGGGCGTCCGGGGAGCTGCCGCTGCTGCTGGTGGTGGTGGCGTTGCTGGTCCAGTGGTCCCGTCAGGACGAGCGGTCGGCACGGCGCGACGACCGCCGGGCCGACTCCGACGGCGACGCGGACCTGACGGCGTACAACCGGATGCTGAGCCGCCTGGCGACGGGCGAGCCGCTCGTCGCGGAGAGCGACCGTGCTTCGGGTCACACCACCGAGTCCGGCGCGGCCGCGACGACCACCCCGGCGGGTGGTCGAGATCCGAACTGAACGCGATCAGTGCAGGTCGGACGGCACGACGAGGCCGCTCGGGCGGGTCCGGCCGACCCGGTCCGGACTGACCGCTCGTCGCGCCCGACCGGTGCAGCCGCGACGGTGAGTGACGCTCGCGGGATCGTTGTCGCAGGTCAGCGCGATGTGCGGGGGGCGATTTGACGTCCTGTCAAGGCCTGGCGTAACTTTCTCCTCGTCAGCGGGTCACCGAACGGACAGAGCCTCACCGGCCCGGTCCACCGGAACCGCTGAACGTCCCTCAGGGGCCCCGGACCGATCCGATCCGGAGGCGTACAGTGGGACTCAGCCCCGGAAGCTGCCTGGCGGTGGTGGATGGTGTGCGGGTGTCTTTTGAGAACTCAACAGTGTGTCGAGCTATTTTTTTCTGGCTTGGTTTTGTGCCAGTTATATGAGGCTGTGGCCCCCCGTGTCATGGTCTCGTTTTTTGTAGGGCCAGTTTTTGTTGGAGAGTTTGATCCTGGCTCAGGACGAACGCTGGCGGCGTGCTTAACACATGCAAGTCGAGCGGTAAGGCCCTTTCGGGGGTACACGAGCGGCGAACGGGTGAGTAACACGTGGGTG
>DASQMQ010000073.1:0-1799 GCA_035645455.1 Pseudonocardia sp. | reverse complement strand
CTGGCGCTGCGTCCGGACCCAGTCGGAGAGCGCGGGCAGCGCAGCCGCGAGCGGTGCGTCCGGCTGCACGCCGATCAGCTCGCCGACGGCGGCCGGGTCCGCGCTGTCGACGGCGTCCCAGAAGCGCTCCTGCCCCGCGCTCGTCACGGGGCGCGGCGGCGTGGTCTCCAGCCAGTGCCTCTCGCGCTGGAAGGCGTAGGTGGGCAGCGCGACCCGTCGTGCGCCGCCGAACAACGGGGGCCAATCGATCGGCGCACCGTGCACGTGCAGGCGGGCCAGCGCCGTGACGGCCGAGCCCACCTCGGAGCGTTGCGGGCGCAGGACCGGCACGACGACGACGCCGCCGGCCGCGGTCGGGCCGAGGCAGTCGGCGACCATCGCGCACAGCACGCCGGTCGGCCCCGCCTCGACGAACCGGGTCGCCCCCGCGCGGACGAGGTGGCCGATCCCGTCGGCGAAGCGCACGGCCTCGCGGACGTGGCGCACCCAGTACCCGGGTGAGCACAGCTCGGCGGGATCGGCGGGGCCGCCGGTGAGGTTCGAGACGATCTCGACGCCGGGCGGCGAGTAGGTGAGGCGCTGCGCGACGGCCGCGAACTCGGCCAGCACCGGGTCCATCCGCGGCGAGTGGAACGCGTGCGAGACGCGCAACCGGCTGGTCTTGCGGCCCCAGCCGGCCACCGTCTCCGCGATGTCGACGACGGCGTCCTCGTCGCCCGAGATGACCAGCGCGGAGGGGCCGTTCACCGCCGCCAGGCCCACCCGGTCCGCGTGGTCCACCAGCAGCGGGCGCACCTCGTCCTCGGTGGCCGCCACCGCGACCATCGCTCCGCCGGTCGGTTGCGCCTGCATCAGCCGCCCGCGCGCGGCGACCAGGGCGGTCGCGTCCGCCAGCGACAGGACGCCGCCGACGTGCGCGGCGGCGATCTCGCCGACGGAGTGCCCGATCAGGAAGTCCGGCGCCACCCCCCACGAGCCCAGCAGCCGGAACAGCGCCACCTCCAGCGCGAACAGCGACGCCTGGGCGTGGACCGTCTGGGCGAGCAGGTCCGGGTCCCGGCCCCACATCACATCGCGCAGCGGCCGGTCGAGGTGCTCGTCGAGCCGGGCCAGGACCTCGTCGAAGGCCGAGGCGAAGACCGGGAAGGCGGCGTGCAGCTCGCGGCCCATCCCCGGTCGTTGCGCACCCTGTCCGGGGAACAGCACGGCGGTCCTCCCGCCACCGGCCGCGCCGGTCACGACCTCGGCAGCCACCGCGCCCGTGGCGAGGGCCCGGGTGCCGTGCAGCAACTCCTCGCGGTTCCCGCCGAGCACGACGGCGCGGCAGTCGAAGGCCGTCCGGGTCGTCGCCAACGAGATCCCGACGTCGGCGGGGCGGAGCTGCGGCCTGGCCTCGACGAACGCCGCCAGCCGGCCCGCCTGGGCCGCCAGCGCCTCGGTGGTGCGCGCGGAGATGACCCAGGGCAGCACGGCCGCCGCTGCGCCCCCCGGCTCCGGTGCGGCGTCGGCAGCCCGTTCCTCGAGGATGACGTGCGCATTCGTCCCGCTCACCCCGAACGCCGAGACACCGGCCCGGCGCGGGCCTTCCCGGGCCGGCCAGGGAATGGATCCGGTCAACAACTCGACCCGTCCGGTCGACCAGTCCACGAGCGTCGACGGCGCATCGGCGTGCAACGTCCTCGGCAGCGTCCGGTGCCGCATCGCCTGCACCATCTTGATCACCCCGGCCACCCCCGACGCCGCCTGGGTATGACCGATGTTCGACTTCACCGCCCCCAACCACAACGGCCTACCCCCCA
>DASQMQ010000072.1:0-3464 GCA_035645455.1 Pseudonocardia sp. | reverse complement strand
GCCCCCCGCCCCCGTCGGCTCCGCGCGCTTCCTGCCCGACGCCGCGGCCGCCTCGATCGGGGTCGGGCCCGGGCTGCTGCTCGCCATGGTGTGGCGGGACGCGCTCGCGACCGTGCGCGGGGTGCCGACCGGGCCCGCGATCCACGCCGGCGCCCGCCGCCTCGACGGCGCCGAGGCCCGGCAGGGCGCCCGCCCGCCGAGGCGCGAGCATCCCCTGCTGCACGGCGTGCTCGTCCCGCTCGCCCACCGGGTGGGACGCCGCCGGACCGGTCGCACCGGCCACGTCGATCTCGTCCCGGACGGCCGGCGGACGGGGCGCCGAGCATGATCGCCTGTCGGGTCGTGAGCTGGAACTGCTGGTGGCGGTTCGGGGACTGGGAGCCGCGGTGGAGCGCGATCGCGGCGGTTCTGGCCGACACCGCGCCGGACGTGGTCGGGCTGCAGGAGGTCTGGGCGACCGACGCGGAGAATGCCGCGGGGCGGCTGGCCGACCGCCTCGGCATGCACTGGAGCTGGGTCCCGTCGCCGCAGCCCGGCCGCTGGCAACGGCGCATCGGCGACCCCACGGTCGCGATCGGGAACGCGGTGCTCAGCCGCTGGCCCATCGCCGCCACGGCCCACGTCGACCTGGTCGGGCCGGTCGGAGCCGCGGACGGCCGCACCGCGCTGCGCGCCGACGTGGACACACCGGCCGGCCGGCTGCCGTTCGTGACCACCCAGCTGTCCTCCGCCCCCGGCCTGTCCGCGGTGCGCGGCGCCCAGCTGCGCCACCTCGCCGGCGCCCTCCTGGCACCCGCCGGCGACGCGACCCTGCCCCCGGTGCTGACCGGGGACCTCAACGCCCTGCCCGAGTCCGACGAGGTCCGGTCGATCGAAGGGGTGCTGACCGAGCCGGCCGTGCCCGGTCTCGTCCTGGTGGACGCCTGGCGGTACGCCGGACCGCACGAGCCGGGCTTCACCTGGGACCGGGCCAACCCGCACGTCGCCGGCACCGGCGAGCCGAGCTCGCGCATCGACTACGTGCTGGTCGGGCTGCCCCGCGCGGGCGGGGCCGCGCTGGTCGTGGCCGCGGGCCTGCTCGGGGAGCGCCCGTACGACGGGGTGTGGCCGTCCGACCACGCCGGGGTCGTGGCCGACCTGCTGCTCGGACAGCAGGCGGCGCCCGACGGGGAGGCGCGATGATCGGCAGCAGTCGCCGTCGCGCGACGCCCCGAGAAACGCGCGAGCGGTCAGGCCCGCGAGCACGGTGCGGGACCGGAGATCCCGGGCTAGAGCAGGCCGGTCTCGCTGAGCTGGCGGGCCAGCCCGGCGCCGTCGGGAGCGGACATCCACGGCCGGTCGTGCCGATCCGGCGATGCCGGTTCGTCGGTGGGCACTGGCAGGCTACCGGCGAGCACCGATTGGGTCGGCGAGAGCTGCCGGATGGCCACCGCGGCGACGTTGTCCGGATGCGACGCGACGAAGTTGCCGTAGATCTCCTGGTCGTGCTGTCCGTCGTCACCGATGAGCAACCAGCGGACATCGGGGAACTCGCGGGCAAGTCGTTCGAGCGTCGCCCGCTTGTGGGCCCGCCCGCTCCGGAACAGGCGATCGTTCGTCGGGCCCCAGTCGGTGAGCAGCAGAGGCCCGGCCGGGTACAGGTTGCGCGACAGGAAACGGGTCAGCGCCGGGGCGGCGTTCCACGCTCCGGTCGACAAGTAGAACACCGGCGCTTCCGGGTGCGCCGTCACCAGGCGCTCGTACAGCACCGACATCCCCGGCACTGGTGAGCGCGCGTACTCGTCGAGGACGAACGTGTTCCACGCTGCGAGCAGTGGTCGTGGCAGTGCTGTCACCATGATGGTGTCGTCGATGTCGGACACGACGGCAAGACGCACGTCCGGGGCCAGGATGCGCACGGGTGCTTCCACCGACTCGGCGCCGGCCCGGTGCAGCCGGACGGTGCGCCAGCCCGGTTCCAGACCCGCCTCCACGACGACGTCGATGTTGCCGCCGCGATCGGTTCGCACCTCGTGCTGCCGATCACCCACGTCGATCGTGACGACCTCGGCGGTGACGGGGAGCGTCGCGAAACTGCGCCAGCCACCCACCTTGGGGACATGGTCCGGTCGTTGCTGCGGGCGGCGCAGCAACAGCCGCGCCATGACCCGTACCCAGGACTGCGTTCCGTAGCCGGTGTACGGGATGATCGTGTCCCGCCAGCCGCGCTGGCGAAGCCGTGGCTCGATGAACGCGTAGACGGCGTCCTCGACCCGAGCTGCGCGGTGCAGACCCGCGACGATCGTGCCGGGGACCTGGGCTCCGACACTCGACCCGTGCGTCACATGCGAGACCCTGCCACACGACGGCAGGTGATTGCGCGAGGCGTCCTCCCCCGGCCTCGACTCCTGGCTCACGCCGAACCAGGCATCGGTCGGGCGCGTCCCGCCGGCCGCCGCGCGCGGTCAGGCCCGGACGGGCCGCCTGCTGGCCCGGATGACCCGCTTGGCCGGCGGCAGCGCGAGGGCCACAGCGATCAGGGTCAGGCTCACCGCGGAGGCGTACCGGTCGACCAGCAGGACGACGTCGACGGCGTGCTGGCCCAGCCCGTAGCCGAGGCCGGCGACGAGGCCGGTCATCACGAGCGCACCGACCGCGTCCAGCAGCAGGAACGTGGTCAACCGCAGGCCGGCCCACCCCGCCAGGGCGAACACCACAGCCGTCGGCACGCCGGGCAGCATGGCCAGCACGACCGCCGCCCGGATGACCCGCGGATCGGCGTCCCTGCCCCGCCGCGCCCATCGCTGCACCCGCGGGCTCGCCGTGAGCAGCCCGATGAAGCCCGCACCCCACTGGCGGCCGGCCCACCAGGCGAGCCAGTCAAACTTGATCATCCCGAGGGCGCCGGCGGCGACCACCAGCCACAGCGGCACCTCCCCGATGCGGGCGAACGCCGCAGCGGCCCCGACCACGATCAGGTCGCCGGTGAGGAACTCGAGCAGCACCGGGTGCGAGGCGATCAGGAAGGGCCGCAGCGGGCGCAGCACGAGCCCGATGGCGACCACGACCAGCATCGCGGCGATCAGTGCCCGGTCGGTCCGGGATGCCCGGCCCTGCCACGGCACCCATCGGCGCGCTGGGCGGGGAGCGCGCTGTCCGTGCTCGCCCGCAGGTTGGCCGGCGGTCGGGTCCTGAGCCGTTCTCATGGTCCCCAGCGAACGCGCCGGGCAGCTCAACCGACATGTGCACCTGTCACGGGTCGACCGTGCGGCGGACGTGGAAGGGTGGCGACGTGGTGAGCCCAGCCCGGCGCCGGCCCCCGATCAGCCCCGAGGTGGTCGTGCTCGGTGTGCTCGTGGCCGGCTTCGCCTGGGCGTTCGTGTTCCCGCTGGGGATGACGCGCCCGCCGTCCACGTCCTTGCTGGGCGCCTACCTGGCCGGGCTGACGGCGGTCGGCGTCGCGCTGTTCGTCGTGCTGCGCTCGG
>DASQMQ010000071.1:0-6322 GCA_035645455.1 Pseudonocardia sp. | reverse complement strand
GGACTCGGTGGCGACCATCTCGCGGACGACCTGCTCCAGCTCGGTCCGCTCGGCGTCGGTGATGCCCTGCGGGGCGACCAGGCCGCGCCAGTTGACCAGGTCGACCCCCGGCAGCCCGAGCTCGATCATCGTCGGGGCGTCGACCCCGGTCAGCCGCTCCGGCGACACGACCGCGAGCACCCGCAGCTGGCCGCTGTCGACCAGGTCGCGGAAGTCGTTGTACCCGCTGATCCCGACCTCGACGGTGCCGGCCGCGGTGGACAGCAGGCTCAGCGTGAGCTCGCCGCCGCCGGCGTGCGGGGTGTACTGCAGCTCCGCGGCCGGGATGCCCCGGGCCTGGGCCAGCTGCGCGGCCACCATGTGGTCGATGCCCCCGGCCGACCCGCCGCCGATCGGCAGCCCGGCCGGGTTCGCCGCCCAGGCCTGCAGCAGGTCCTCCAGGGTGCGGTACGGCGACGCCTCGGGCACCGCGACGACCTCGAAGTCCTCGGCCAGCCGGGCGATCGGGGTGGTGTCCTGCAGGTCGGTGGCGCTGCCGGACTGGCTGATCCCGCCGAGCATCACCGTGCCGGTCACCATCATCGTGGTCGCCCCGCCGGCCAGGCCGGCCAGCTGGGCCAGCCCGATCGTCCCGCCGGCCCCCGGGATGTTGACCACCTGCACGGTGTTCACGATGTTGCCGGTGCGCAGCGCCTGCTGCGACTCCCGGGCGACCAGGTCCCAGCCGCCGCCCGCGGCGGCCGGCGCGATCATCGTCAGGCTCGATCGGGCGGCCTGGCCCTCCCCGGACCTGGCCGCATCGGCGAAGGCCGTGACCGCCAGTGCGGCGACGACCACGACTCCCAGGGCGGCGACGGCCCGGCTCCGTGGCATGGGTGCAGACGCTAGTGCCCGACCGGGCCCTCCGACACGGTCTGCGAACGCGAGATTACGGGGCCGCCGAGCGGGGGGTGGCTAGGGTGGGCGCGGTCCGCACGCGCTCAACCGGGGAGCGACATGACGATCTGCGTGGTCTACGGCCCGACTCCGGAGGGCGCGGCCGCGCTCGCCCTGGCCCTGCGCGAGGCCCGGGTGCACGGGACCCGGCTGGTGGCGCTGGCGACCGGTCGCCAGGAGCTGTTCGAGCACGACCACGGGACCGATGACCAGGCGCTGCGCGCGGAGATCGAGCGGCACCTCGCCGGGCTGCGGGCGGACGGCGACCCGGAGGTGGAGGTCCGCATGGTCGACGACGGCGGGGACGCCGCGGAGGCCGTCATCGACCTGGCCGTCGGGGCGGACGCCGAGCGGCTCGTGGTCGGGGTGAAGCGGCGCAGCCCGATCGGCAAGCTGCTCACCGGCAGCACCGCGCAGCGGATCATCCTCGACTCGCCGGTCCCGGTGCTAGTGACCCACGCTCCCCGGGCGTAGGCCCGGGTCGAGCCCCGGCAGCGGCGCGCCTGGCGGGCTTGCTGTCGGGGGCGGTCGGGGGCGGGCGGTTCCCGGCGGGCGTTGCGCCGGGTCGGGTCGGGGTGGTGCACTGGCGGGGTGACCGACGAGCCGGCGCGCCGGGCGCACACGTTCTGCGTGTGCCTGCTGGCCATGGACCAGCTCTCGGTCGACGACCGGCTCTGTCGTCGGGACCTGCGCACCCGCTGAGCGCCGCACGGCCCCCGGGTGTGCTCCGCCGTCCCCGTCGACCCGGCCGAGGAATCCCGATGAGCACCGCATGCCCCGAGCAGCGCAGCACCCCGTCCGCGGCGCCGCCCCGCCGCCGCGACGTCGAGGCGGGTACGCGGCCGCGCCGGGCCGGCCGGCTCCGGGCGGCGATCCGGCGCATCAGCTCCGCGGTCGGCGCCGCGCACGCGGCGGCCGTCCCGTTCTGAGCCGCCGGGTCGGTCGCCGTCGTCCGCCGGTCTCCTTGCCCCGCTCCGGTGAGGACCGTACATTGCGGGACGCGTTCTGACAGGTGGGAAGGCGGGTCGCGGTGGCGCTCCACGGTGCGGTGGACCGGAGCCCCGACCGCGTTCCGGGGACGATCGGCTGATGCTCGCGGCCCTGCTCGGGCTGGTCATCGGCATCGTCATCGGCGGCCTGGGCGGCGGTGGCGGGGTCCTCGCCGTCCCGGTCCTGGTCTACCTGCTGGGGCAGACTCCCCAGGACGCCACGTCCGGCAGTCTGGTGATCGTCGGCGTCACCGCCGTCGCCGGTGCGCTGTCCCGGGTGCGGGCCGGCCTCGTCAGGTGGCGGACCGGCCTCGCCTTCGGCGTCCTCGGCATCCCGGCCGCGGCCCTGGGCACGCTGCTCAACCAGCGCGTCCCGGCACCGGTGCTGCTGTTGTCCTTCGCGGCGCTGACCGTGCTCGCCGCGCTCGCGATGATCGTCGATTCCGGCCGCCCCGGCCGGGTCCCGGAGTCGACCGGTCCCACTGGACCCGCCGGGCGGCCCCCGGCGCGCGAGCGTCCGGGAGCCGGGACCGCAACGCCGCAAGCCCTGCCTGGTTCCGGTGTCCGCACCGCCCCTGAGTCTCCGGCCGGGCCGCTGGCCGGCACCGCGGTGAAGATCGTCCTCGGTGGCCTCGCGGTCGGGTTCCTGACCGGCTTCCTCGGCGTCGGCGGGGGCTTCCTGATGATCCCGGTCCTGGTCATCGCCCTGCGGATGCCGATGACCCTCGCCGTGGGCACCTCATTGCTGATCATCGCCAGCAACTCCGCCGTGGCCCTCGCGACCCGTGCCGGCGTCGCGCAGTTCGACTGGCCGGTGCTCGTCCCGTTCACCGTCGCCGCGGTCGTCGCCAGCTTCGGCGGCAAGCTGATCGCCGATCGGCTCTCCGGCCCGACGCTCGGCCGGGTCTTCGCGATCCTGCTGCTGGTGGTCGGTGTCGGTGTCGCGATCGAGAGCTTCGTCGCGCTGTAGTCGGGGGGCCCGCCGGCCGGCGCACCGCCGGATCGAGGACTGCTCGGCGCAAGCGCGTCGCGGCACCCCGGCGCCCTCCCGACCGACCGGCACCGCGGACGGTGCCCCTCAGGACAGGATGCGGATCTGGAACGGGTAGTCGTAGGTCCGGTCGTTGGCCGCCCGCACGGCGCCCTTGACGTGGCACCACAGGGAGACCAGGAACAGCACGACGATCAGCGGGATGCCGATGATGGCGCCGATCACCGTGAAGATCAACAGCCAGCTGACCAGGTAGAGCAGCCAGAAGGTCAGGTTGAAGTTGAACGCCCCGGCGGCGGCGCGGCGGGCGTACGGGTCGTCCCTCCTGACCAGCCACACGATCAGCGGGCCGAGCAGGCTCAGCGACCCGGCGCTGACCAGGGCCGCGATCGGCGCCGACAGGTGGGCCAGGATCGCCGCGAGCCGGCTGCTCGCGGTCGGCGTGGCATCGGGGTAGGACGGGTAGGCGGACATCGGGCCCTCTCTCTCGCTGGCGGTCATGTCCGGTTCAACGACGGGGCCCGCCGGGATGTGCCCCGACCGGCGCGAAACCAGGGGCTTCCACGAGGAAGGCCAGGGTAGACCCTGAGGTCGACCGGGGTGCGCGGTCGACCGGGCGGGGTGCGGGTCAGGGCCCGACGGCCGCGCGGGCGGTGGGGTCGAACGCCGGCGCCACCA
The DNA here is from genome assembly GCA_035645455.1 of Pseudonocardia sp. Taxonomy (GTDB): domain Bacteria; phylum Actinomycetota; class Actinomycetes; order Mycobacteriales; family Pseudonocardiaceae; genus Pseudonocardia. The sequence continues at coordinate 2,728 of DASQMQ010000071.1, read as the reverse complement.
CCAGGGTGCCGCCTTCGCGACGGCACGACGCGACCGCGACGTGGCAGGGGCGGGCGACGGAGCTCGGGAGCTGCAGGCCGCCGTCGAGCTGGTAGCGGGTGTTGGTGATCTTCCAGGCGGTGGCGGCCGGGTCGGCGGGTGTCTCGGGCGGCCGGTCCTGCCGGACCACCACCATCGCCTCGGTGATCCCCGGGGGCCAGACGAACGCGAGCGCACCGGCGGTGGTGGCGGTGAGGTGCTGCACGGCGGGGATCCCGCCCGGTGGCGGGGCGTCCGGCTCCGAGCCGGCAGCCGGGGACGCAGCCGGGGACGCAGCCGGGGAGACGGGGGTGGACCGTGGCTTCGGGGCCGGTGAGCGCGCCGGCTCGGAGAGCACCGACCCGGTCCGAGCGACGACCTCGTACACCGGGATCTCGGCGTCGGGCGGAACGGCGCCGTCGACGATGTCGGTCGCGCGGGTGCGTCCGACGACCTGCCACCGGCCGTCCGCGGCGAGTCGGGCGATCTTGTACTCGACGTCCTCGGCCGGGCCGGCCGCGCTCCAGGTGACGGTGACCGACTGGTCGTCGGTGCCGCGCTCGGCCCGCACGCCGACCACCGCGGGTACCGAGCCGGATCCCACCTCTGCCGGCGCCTCCGCCGGCGCGTTCCGCTCGATCTCGACGGTGGGGTGGTCCGGAGGGGTCGCCGGCTCCGGGAGCGGGAGCGTCGCCGGCAGGCGCGGGCCGGGCACGGCGGTCCGGGCGGGTGCGGCCGGCGGGCCGGGCCGGGGCCTGGGCGGTGCGACGGCGGCGAGCAGGGCGGCGATGAAGGCGGCACAGGTCGGGAACCGGTGATCGGGATGCTTCGCGGTGGCCCGCGCGACGGCGTCGTCCACCGCTGCCGGCAGGTCCGGACGGTGCCGGCCCGGTCGCGGGGGGTCGGCGGCGAGGTGGGCGTAGATCACCGCGGCCGTCCCGGTGCGGGGGTAGGGCACCTGGCCGGTGAGGCTGCGGAACGCCAGGCACGCCAGCCCGTACTGGTCGGAGCGCCCGTCCAGCCACCGGCCCTCGATCTGTTCCGGGGAGGAGTAGTGCGGGGTGCCGAAGAACTGGCCGGCCGAGGTGATGTCCCCGCCCGCGCCGGCGGTGCCCTTGGCGATGCCGAAGTCGCACAGGTACACCTGCTCGGCACCGCGCGACCGCCGGGAGCGCGCGATGAGGACGTTGCCCGGCTTGACGTCGCGGTGCACCAGGCCGGCCTCGTGGACGGCGTCGAGGGCGTCGGCCACCGGCCCGAGCAGCGCGCACACGCGCTCGACGCCGAGCCGGCCCTCCCGCTGGAGCACGGCGCCCAGGTCCTCGCCGTCGACGAACCGCATCGACAGGTACAGGATGCCGTGCACGTGGCCCGCGTCGTAGATCGGGACGACGTTGGGGTGCTCCAGGCTGGCCGCGATGGCGGCCTCCCGCTCGAAGCGACGCCGGTAGTCGCGGTCGGCGGCCAGCGACGGGGGCAGGACCTTGAGCGCGACCGTGCGCCCCAGCCGCAGGTGGGTCGCCCGGTAGACCACGCCCATGCCGCCCTCGCCGATGCGCGCGTCGAGGCGGTGCCCGGCCAGCACGTACCCCGTCCAGTCCGCGGTGGCTGGGCTCTGCTGATCCGGCACCGGCAGCCCGGGGCACCCGCTGCCAGCGGGCCCCCGCCCTCCTCTCGACACGTCCGTGGCCGCCCCGGCGGGCCGAGTTCCGCGGCGTCGCCCGGGTCGTCCGACAGCCGTTGATCGGCCGGGGTCGAGCCTACGACGCCGCGGCCGGGGGAGGAGGCCGGGATCGGGAGGCATCCGCGGTGGCGCGGCCGGGTCGCTGGTGCCGGGCTGCTGCCGCCCCGGCTCGCCGCCGAGGGTCGGTGCGGGAGGGGCCGCGGGCCTCGTCGCAGGCGCTGGTGGCCGCCCTGGTCGCGGCGGCGGTGCTGTTCGCGGTACCGCGCACGCGGAACCTGCTGCTCGCCGAGTCGCGGGCGGGATGTCGTGGGACGGTGTCGATCTGCGGCGACGCCGTTCGTACAGGGGTGACAGCACCCCGACCCGAGGAGTCGAACGATGGCGAACTACCTGCTCAGCGTCATGTACCCGGCCGACCGCACCCAGCCGGGGCCGGACGAGCTCGAGGTGATCGGCAAGAACGTCGGCGCCGTCCGCGACGAGATGGTCGAGGCCGGCGTGTGGGTGTTCGGCGGCGGGCTCGCCCCGGCCGCCTCCGCGACGGTCGTCGAGGCCCGCGGCGACGACAAGCTGGTCACCGACGGCCCGTTCGCGGAGGGCAAGGAGTACCTCGGTGGCGTGTGCGTGATCGACGTGCCCGACCTCGACGCCGCGCTCCGGTGGGCCGAGAAGCAGTCCCGGGCGATCACGGTGCCGATCGAGGTGCGCCCGTTCCTCGGCTGACCGTGCGGTGAGCATGGCCGGCATCGAAGACGTCTACCGCGCCGAGTACGGGCGCGCCGTGGCCGTCCTGGCGCGCGTCCTCGGTGACCTCGACCTCGCCGAGGACGCCGTCCAGGAGGCGTTCGCCGCGGCGGCCGTGCGCTGGTCGTCCGACGGGACACCGCCCAGCCCGGCCGGCTGGATCATCACGACCGCGCGCAACCGGGCGATCGACCGGTTGCGGCGCGAGTCGCGCGGACGCGCCAAGCACGCCGAGGCCGTGCTGCTCGCGCCCGACGCGGAGCCGCCGGAGGAGGGGGGAGC
>DASQMQ010000070.1:0-8302 GCA_035645455.1 Pseudonocardia sp. | reverse complement strand
GACCGCGACCTGGCGCTGGTGCTGGCCGCGCACGCGTCGACCGCGCTGTCGTCGACCATCGCCCACACCGCCACCGAGCTGGAGCTGGCCCAGCTGCGCCAGGCGATCAGCAGCCGGGACGTGATCGGGCAGGCCAAGGGCATCCTGATGGAGCGCCTCGGGGTCTCCGCCGACGAGGCGTTCCGGACCCTGCGCGAGGCCTCCCAGGGGCTCAACGTCAAGCTGTCCCAGGTGGCGCAGACCCTGGTGGAGCGCCGCGCCGAACTCTGAGCGCGCACCGGATCTGCACATCCCTCTCACCGGTTCGCCAGCGGGCTCGCAGGTTCCTCTCAGGATCCGCGGACATCGTGGAGGTCATCACCGACCGACCGGGGGAGTCCGCCATGATCGTCGCCACCGCGCTGCTGGACCGTCCTGCCCATCGGCGCCCCCCGGCCGCCCGGGTGCTGCTCGTCGACGACGACCCGGCCGCCCGGCGGGCCGTGGCCGCGGCGCTGCGCGCGGCCGGGCTGGAGGTCACCGCGGTCCGCGACAACGACCAGGCCTACGCGGTGCTGGTCGCCGTGCAGCCGGACGTGCTGGTCGCCGACCTGCGCGCGGACGGCCTGGACCTGGTCCGCACGCTGCGAGCGCGCGAGGTGGGGGTGGCGGCGGTGGCGGTCGGGGACCGGGTCGACCGGGTGGCCGCGTTCCAGGCCGGCGCGGACGCCTTCGTGGCCGCCCCGTTCGGCCCGGCCGAGCTGCTGGGCCGGATCACCGAGCTGGCCCGGATCCGGACCTGACCCACCGCCGCGGGGCCACCGCCGGGTGGTCGCGCCGGCGGGCGTGGGCAAGGGCTACCGCGGTCGCGGTGCGGTGCTCGCCGGCGTCGACCTGGAGATCCCGCCCGGGCGTCCGGTCGGGGTGCTGGGCGGCAACGGCACGGGCAGGTCCACCCTGCTGCGGATCGTCGCCGGGTGCAGTTCGGCCACCGCGGGACGGGTGACCGGCCGCCCGCGGGTGGTCGGCTACCCCCGCAGGCCCTGCCCCCGCCGCCCGCCCGAGCGTGCCGGCCTACCTGCGCCACCGCGTCGCCATGCCCGGCGTGCCGGCCGCGGACCGGCTGACCGGGGCCACCGAACTGCTCGACGACCTGGGTTTCAGCGGTCCGCACGCGCCGCCGGCCGGTCGCGACGCTGCCCTCCGTGCCGAGGTACCGCCTGGTCGAAGGCCGCCCGGTGGCCGAACCCGCGGCCCCCGCCCCGACCGGCGCCGGCGGCTGGGCCACGATCGTGCTGCACCGCCCGGCCGACCCCGTCGACACCCTCGCCGCGCTGCCGCCGGTCACCCGCTCCTGGCCCGGCCCCCGCTGATGAGCGCGGTGACCGGGGTGGCCGCTGCCGTGCTGGCCGCGATCGTCAGCTGGCGCGTCGTCGCCCGCAGCTGAAGCCCGTCCGCGTCGTCGCTTGACAGGACCGGTGTGCCGGTTGCATGGTTACCCACATGAGTAATGAACCGACAGACCGGGTCGACCGGTGGTCGGGGTGAGGGACGACGGCCGCCCGCTCTTCGCGCAGATCGCCGAGCAGATCGAGAGCGCGATCGTGGACGGGACGCTGGCCGAGGAGGCGCAGGCCCCCTCGACCAACGAGCTGGCCGCCTTCCACCGGATCAACCCGGCCACCGCGGCCAAGGGCATCAGCCAACTGGTGACCGACGGAGTGCTCTACAAGAGACGGGGGATCGGCATGTTCGTCGCAGCAGGCGCCCGCGCACAGCTGCTGGAGCGCCGGCGCGAGGAGTTCGCCCGGCAGTTCCTGGCCCCGCTGATGGCGGAGGCCGGCAAGCTCGGCATGGACGCCGAGCAGCTCAAGAAGATGATCGACACGTGGGGGGAGGGGACATGAGCGTGATCTCGGTGAGCCGGCTGTCCAAGCGCTACGGGGAGTTCGCCGCGCTCGACGACGTCAGCATCGAGCTGTCCGAGAACGCCATCCACGGCCTGCTCGGCCGCAACGGGGCCGGCAAGACCACGCTGATGCACATCCTGACCGGTCAGGGGTTCGAGACCGGCGGCACGGTGCGGGTCTTCGGCGAGCACCCCTACGAGAACGCCGGGGTGCTGCGCCGGATCTGCTTCGTCAAGGAGAGCCAGCGCTACCCGGACTGGTTCAAGGTCCGGCACGCCCTGCAGGCGGCCGGGCTGCTCTACCCGAACTGGGCCGCCGGGTTCGCCGCGGACCTGGTCGAGGAGTTCGCGCTGCCGCTGGACCGGAACATCAAGAAGCTGTCGCGCGGGATGCTGTCCTCGGTCGGCGTGGTGATCGGGCTCGCCGCGCGCGCCCCGCTGACCATCTTCGACGAGCCCTACCTGGGCCTGGACGCGGTGGCCCGGCAGCAGTTCTACGACCGGCTGCTGGCCGACTACGCGGAGCACCCGCGCACGGTGGTGCTCTCCACGCACCTGATCGACGAGGTCAGCGACCTGATCGAGCACGTGGTGCTGCTGGACCGCGGACGGGTGCTGCTCGACGGCGACGCCCAGACGTTGCGCGGCGAGGCGGTCACCGTCAGCGGGCCGGCCGGTGCGGTCAGCTCCTTCGTCGCCGGCCAGGACGTGCTGCACCGCGAGGACGTCGGCGGCATGTCCCGGGTGACGGTGCGCGGGGTGACCGAGCGGCCGGCGATCGGCGGGCTGAGCTTCGAGCCGGTGTCGCTGCAGCAGTTGGTCGTGCGGACCGCGCAGAGCCGGCGCGACGCGGACGTCGACCGGCCGTCGAACGGCGGCCCGGTCGGGGCCGGCAGCGGAGGGGGTAGGCGATGAGCCAGGTGTTGTCCGTGGTGCGCATCCAACTGATCAACTGGCAGTACGGGTTCGGGCTGCCGCTGGGCATCCTCGGCCTGGTGCTCGGGCTCAACCTGGCGCTGTTCGCCTCGCTCGGGGACGTGGCGCCGTCGGACGGCTGGACGACCGGGGCGCTGATGTCGATCTACATCACGTTCGGGGTCGGCTACCTGCAGACGATGACCCAGACGTTCCCGTTCGCGCTCGGGCTCAGCGTGACCCGCCGCGCGTTCTACGCCGGGGTGACGCTGCTGGTCCTGGTCGAGTCACTGCTCTTCGGCGGGCTGGTCACGCTGCTCGGCGCGGTGGAGCGCGGCACCGGCGGCTGGGGGCTGCAGGTGGCGTTCTTCGACCTCGGCTTCCTGCGGGTGGACGACCCGCTGCTGCAGTGGCTGGTCTACACGGCGCCGTTCACCGCGTGCGCCCTGCTCGGTGTGGTGGTGGGCGTGGTCTTCAAGCGCTGGGGGCAGACCGGGGTGTACGCCGTGGCCATCGCGGCGACGGTGCTGGTCGGCGGTGCGGTGGTGCTGATCACCGGGCAGGGCTGGTGGCCGTCGGTCGGGTCGTGGCTGGCCGGCCAGCCGGTCGCCGCGCTGGCCGTCGGATACCCGCTGGCGCTGGCCGTGCTGCTGGGCGGGGCCGGTTGGCTGGCGATGCGCCGCGCCACCCCGTGATCTGGTGCTGAAGGGGGACGGGCGATGGAGCAGGTGCTCGACGTGATCCGCATCCAGACGATCAACTGGCGGTTCCGGGTGGCCGTCCCGCTGGGGCTGCTGGCGGTGGTGTTCGGCATCAACTACGCGCTGTTCGTCGCGCTGGGGGACCCCGCGCCGCCGGGCGGCTGGACCACCGGCGCGGTCATGTCGGTCTACTCCGCCGTGTTCGGCACCTACCTGCAGACGATGACCCAGCTCTTCCCGTTCGCGCTCGGGCTCGGGGTGACGCGGCGGGCGTTCTACGCCGGGGTCGCGCTGCTGGTCGCGGTGGAGTCGGTGGCCTACGGCGTGCTGCTGACGGCGCTCAGCCGGATCGAGGTGGCGGCCGGGGGCTGGGGGATCGACATGTCCTTCTTCGCCCTGGAGTTCCTCCGCCGCGACGACCCGGTCACCCAGGTCCTGGTCTTCGCCGCGCCGTTCGCCGTGCTGTCGATGGCCGCCACCGTGATGGGCCTGGTGTTCAAGCGGTGGGGCGCGCTCGGGGTGTGGGCCGTGCTGATCGCCCTGATCGCCGTGGTCGGCGGCGCGGCCGTGCTGATCACCTGGCGGTCCGCGTGGCCGGCGGTCGGCACCTGGTTCGCCGGCCAGCCGCTCCTGGCCCTGACGACCGGCTACCCGCTGGTGCTCGCGGTGCTCCTCGGTGGTCTCGGCTGGCTGGCGATCCGCCGCGCCACCCCATGAGGTCGTGAGTGGAGAACGGTGCTCCAGCCCGGTTCTCCACTCACGACCCCCCGGTCACGTGCGCAGCAGCGACGCCGGGGGAAGCCGGCGCAGGTCCGTACCCGAGGCATGGCTGCCCTTACGCAAGCGGTATTGGACGAATGGCAGGCTCATGCGTCAGGGTGACCGCATCCGCCACCCGGCGAGGCGAGGATCGTGCTGGAGGCACAGGCAGTGACGAGCAGCTCGGGGACAGGCAGCACCACGGGAGCAGCCGAGGACCTGCGGACCGACGTGCTGGTGATCGGCAGCGGGCCGGCCGGCGGGGGCGCCGCGCTGGCGCTGGCCGCGCTCGGCGTCGAGCACATGGTGATCACCAAGTACCGCTGGACGGCGAACACGCCCCGCGCGCACATCACCAACCAGCGCACCATGGAGATCTTCCGCGACCTCGGCGTCGAGGACGACGTGGCCGCCCAGGGCACGCCCAACCACCTGATGGGCGACACGGTGTTCTGCACCAGCCTCACCGGGGACGAGATCGGCCGGGTCCGGACCTGGGGGACCCACCCGGCGCGGCGGGCCGACTACACGCTGGCCAGCCCGTCGCAGCACTGCGACATCCCGCAGAACCTGCTGGAGCCGATCATCGTCGGGCACGCCGCCGCGCGCGGCAGCCGGATCCGGTTCGACACCGAGTACGTCGGGCTCACCCAGGACGACGACGGCGTCGACGTGCTGGTCCGCGACCGGGTCACCGGCCACGAGTACACCATCCGGGCCAGGTACGTGATCGGCGCCGACGGGGGCCGCAGCCAGGTCGCCGCGGACGTCGGGCTGCCGTTCGAGGGCCAGATGGACATCGCCGGGTCGATGAACATCGTCTTCCACGCCGACCTGTCGCACCTGGTCGAGCACCGGCCCAGCGTCCTGTACTGGGTGCTGCAGCCGGGCGCCGACATCGGCGGCATCGGGCTGGGCCTGGTCCGGATGGTCCGGCCGTGGAACGAGTGGCTGATCGTCTGGGGCTACGACATCAACCAGCCCCCGCCGGACGTCGACGACGACATGGCCATCAGCATCGTCCGCGAGCTGGTCGGCGACCCCGAGCTGCCGGTGACCATCCGGTCCACCTCGCTGTGGGGCAACAACAAGATGTACGCCACCCGCTACCGGGCCGGCCGGGTGTTCTGCATGGGCGACGCCTGCCACCGCCACCCCCCGTCGAACGGGCTGGGCTCCAACACCTCCATCCAGGACGCCTACAACCTGGCCTGGAAGCTCGCCTACGTGCTGCGCGGCACGGCCGGCGAGGCGCTGCTGGACTCCTATGACGCCGAGCGCTCCCCGATCGGCAAGCAGATCGTGCTGCGCGCCAACAAGAGCATCGAGGAGTTCGGCCCGATCTTCGCCGCGCTCGGCGTGGACGGCGGTGACCCCGAGCTGATGCAGCAGCACATCGAGGCCCGCGCGGACAACACCCCGCAGGCCGCCGGCCAGCGCGAGGCGCTGCGCAAGGCGCTGGAGCTCAAGGACTACGAGTTCAACGCGCACGGCGTCGAGCTCGGGCACCGCTACGCCTCGAACGCGGTGGTGCCCGACGGCACCGCGGAGCCGGCCTTCGTCCGCGACCCGGAGCTGTACTACCACCCGACCACCTGGCCGGGCGCCCGGTTGCCGCACGCCTGGCTGGGCCGCGGCGGGCACAAGGTCTCCACCCACGACCTGGCCGGCAAGGGCCGGTTCTGCCTGCTCACCGGCATCGCCGGGGAGGCCTGGGCGGAGGCCGCGACGAAGGTCGCCGAGCAGCTGGGCGTGGAGCTGGTGGCGCACGTGGTCGGCCCGGGCCGGGAGCACATCGACCTGTACGAGGACTGGGCGCGCGCCCGCGAGGTCGACGAGGCCGGCTGCGTGCTGGTGCGCCCGGACGCGCACGTCGCCTGGCGCTCGATGGGCGCCTCCGCCGACCCCGCCGCCGACCTCTCCCGCGTCCTCACCCAACTCCTCGCCCGCTGACCCACCCCCACCCCCCCGGCCCCCACCCCCCGGCCCAGGTTCATGAAGGCCACCTTCAGGTCCTGAGCGGGCAGGAAGGTGGCCTTCCTGACCTCCGTGGTTCAGGAAGGTGGCCTTCCTGAACCACGGCGTGCCGTCAGGGGACGCGGGTGAGGAGGTGGGCGAGGGCGGCGTCGAAGGCGGCGGGCTGTTCGAGGTTGGGCAGGTGCGCGGCACCCTCGACGACCACCAGTTCGGCGCCCGGGATCCGGTCGGCGATGGCCCGCGCGTCGGCGACCGGGGTGAAGGTGTCCTCGTCGCCGACCACCACCACGGTCGGCACGTCCATCCCCGCCAGCTCGCCCAGCAGGTCGGGGCGGTCCGCGCGGGCCCGCTGGGCGGCGGCCGCGCCGGCCGGATCGGCGTTGCGCATCATGTCCAGCACGTGTCCGGCGACGTCCGGCGGCGCGCCGGGGCGGACCATCCGGTAGAGGTTCTGCACGGCGTAGGGGTCCATGCCCTCGCGGAGCAGCCGGTCGGCGCCCGCCCGGCGCTGCGCCACGTCGGGCTCACCGTCGGCGCTGGTGTCGGCCAGCAGCAGCCCGGCGACCCGGTCGGGGTGGCGGTGGGCCAGGTCCAGCGCGATCTGCCCGCCCATGGACAGCCCGACCACGACCGCCCGCGGCACCCGGACCGCGTCCAGCAGCCCCACCAGGTCGTCGGCGAAGTCCGACCAGACCCGCACGGTGCCGCTGCTGGCGCCGTAGCCGCGCAGGTCCGGGGCGATGATCCGGCGGCTGGCGAACCGGGCCAGTTGCCGGCGCCACATCGACCGGTCGAACGGGTGGCCGTGCACGAGCAGCAGCGGGACGCCGTCGGCCGGGCCGAGGTCGTCGAAGGCCAGAGTGGCGGCGGGCAGGGCGAGGGTGTGCACCGGAGCTCCTTCCGAGGTTGACGCTCCGATCGTGCTCCGTGCATTGTGACGACTTCAAGGCGATTGAACGACGACAATGTGCTCGGAGCAATTGTGCGCGACGACTTCCGCGCGGTGGCCGACAGCCTGGCCGCCGACATCGCGGCCGGCCGGCTGCGGCCCGGTGAGCGGCTGCCCACCCAGCGCCGGTTCGCCCGGGACCGCGGCGTCGCGGTGTCCACCGCGTCCCGGGTCTACGGCGAGCTGGTGCGCCGCGGCCTGGCCGTCGGCGAGGTCGGCCGGGGCACCTTCGTCCGGGTGGGGCGCGGGGAGGCCGCGCCGGTGACGGTGGAGCCGGCCGTGGGCCGCACCGACCTGGAGTCCAACTTCCCGGTGCTGCCCGACCAGGCCGAGCTGCTGGCCGCCGGGCTGCGCGGGCTGCTCCGCCCGGACGCGCTGGAGGCCGGCCTGCGGGCCACCCCGGCCGCCGGCACCCCGGCGGCCCGGGCCGGCGCGGCCGGGGTGCTGGCCGTCCCGGGCTGGGCACCCGACCCGGACCGGGTGCTGTTCACCGGCAGCGGCCGCCAGGGCGTCGCCGCGGCGATCAGCGCGCTCGTCCCGCCGGGCGGGCGGCTCGCGGTGGAGGCGATGACCTACCCGGTCGTCCGCGGGATCGCCGCCCGGCTCGGCGTCGACCTGGTGCCGCTGCCGACCGACACCGACGGCCTGGTGCCGGCCGCGCTCGCCGGCTGCGGACCGGTGCGGGCGGTGTACCTGCAGCCCACCCTGCACAACCCGCTCGGCACGACGATGCCGCCGCGGCGCCGGGCCGAGCTGGCCGCGCTGCTCGACGAACGGGACCTGCCCGCGATCGAGGACCGCGTCTACGCCTTCCTCAGCCCGGAGCCGGCCCCGCTGGCCGCGGTCGCACCGGAGCGCACCGTCGTGGTGGACAGCCTGTCCAAGCGGATCGCCCCCGGCCTCACCGTCGGTTACCTGGTCGCACCGCCCCACCTGCACCCCCGGCTGGCCGCGGCGCTGCGCGGCGGCGGGTGGGCCGCGCCGGCGTTCGCCGTCGAGGCGGCGACCCGGTGGGCGGCCGACGGCGCGATCGCCGCCGTCGAGCGGGCCAAGCGCGCCGATGCCGCCGCCCGGCAGGAGCTCGTGGTCGACCGGCTGGCCGGGTTCGCCGTG
>DASQMQ010000069.1:0-2656 GCA_035645455.1 Pseudonocardia sp. | reverse complement strand
CGGCGACCGGGAGTCGAGCCTCGCCGCGGGGGCCACCGACTACGTCACCAAGCCCGTCGACCTCGACGAGCTGCTGGTGCTCATGGCGTCCTGGGTGGGCTCGCGCGCGGGTGCGGCGTCGTGAGCACCGCCCGCGTCCTCGCCGCTGGTGACCGCGACCAGCTCGATCGGCATGCCCTCCAGGATCGCCTGCAGGGCCAGCAGGTTCTCCCGGCGGTCGTCGACGGCCAGCACGCGGGCCAGGTGCCGGGTGCTCACGACGCCGCCCCGGCCGGGCTGACCCAGGACGCCATCAGGCTGAGCAGGTCGTCGAGGTCCACCGGTTTGGTCACGTACTCGGTCGCCCCGGCGGCCAGGCTGGACTCCCGGTCGCCGGGCATCGCCTTGGCGGTCAGGAACACCACCGGCAGGTCCCGACCCTGGGGCAGGGCCCGGATCCGCCGGGTGGTCTCGTTGCCGTCCAGGTCGGGCATCATCGCGTCCATCAGCACGACGTCCACCTCGGGGTGCTCGGTCAGCAGCCGGATGCCCTCGGCGCCGTTGTCGGCGTAGAGCACCGTCAGCCCGCGCAGTTCCAGCGCGCTGGTCAGCGCGAACACATTGCGGACGTCGTCGTCCACGATGAGCACGGTGGCCCCGGCCAGCTCCGGGACCGGGCGCGCCCCGCTCGCTCCCGACGCGGGGCGCAGGATCGGCCGGTCGCTGCGGCCGGTCCGCGAACCGGCGGGCACCGCGGCGCCCGACGGGGAGCCGACCGGCAGCTGGCGGGGCAGCATCCGGGCCGTGGCGGCGGTGGTGGTGGGCAGCTCGTCGGGCAGCAGCAGGGTGAACACCGAGCCCACGCCGAGCTCGGAGGACACGTCGATGCGCCCGCCGAGGATCCGGGCCAGCTCCTTGGAGATCGACAGGCCCAGCCCGGTGCCGCCGTACTTGCGGCTGGTGGTGCCGTCCGCCTGCTGGAACGCCTCGAAGATCATTTCCAGCTTGCCGTCCGGGATGCCGATGCCGGTGTCGCGGACCGCGAAGGCGATCACCGTGCGGGCCGCGTCCAGGGTGGGCACGCCGTGCCGGGTGCCCGGCGCGACGACCGCGATCTCCAGCGTGACGTGCCCGGAACCGGTGAACTTGACCGCGTTCGCCAGCAGGTTGCGCAGCACCTGGTGCAGCCGCTGGGCGTCGGTGACCAGGCTGGCCGGCACGTCCGGGGCCACCTCGACGCGCAGCTCCAGGCCCTTGTCCTCGGCCTGCGGGCGGAACGCCTGCTCGATGCCGGCGCACACGTCGCCGATGTGCACGGTGGCCACGTCCACGTCCACCCGGCCGGCCTCGATCTTGGACAGGTCGAGGATGTCGTCGATCAGCCGCAGCAGGTCCGAGCCGGCGCTGTGGATGGTGCTGGCGAACTCGATCTGCTTGTCGGTCAGGTTGTGGTTGGGGTTCTCGGCCAGCAGCCGCGACAGCAGCAGCAGCGAGTTGAGCGGGGTGCGCAGCTCGTGGCTCATGTTGGCCAGGAACTCCGACTTGTACTGGCTGGCCAGGGCCAGCTGCTGGGCCTTCTCCTCGACCCCGCGCCGGGCGGTGTCGATCTCCTGGTTCTTGATCTCCACGTTGCGGTTCTGCTCGGAGAGCTGCTCGGCCTTCTCCTCCAGCTCGGCGTTGGTCCGCTGCAGCTCGGCGGACTGGTCCTGCAGCTCCATGGCCAGGCGCTGGGACTGGGCCAGCAGCTCCTCGGTGCGCCGGTTGGCCCGGATGGTGATGATCGCGACGCCGATGGTGGCCACCAGCCGCTCCAGGAAGGCCAGGTGCAGGGTGGAGAACCGGTGCACCGAGCCCAGCTCGATCACCGCCAGGCACTCCCCCTCGAACTGCACCGGCAGCACGACCACCGAACCCGCGGCGCCGGTGCCGACCCCGGACCGGATGGCCAGGTAGTCCGCCGGGACCCGCTCGACCAGCACCACCTGGCGGGTGGCCGCGGCCTGGCCGACCAGGCCCTCACCGGTGGCGAACTCCGCGGCCGGTTCCCCGCCGGACCGCGACCCGAGCGCGTAGCCGGCCGAGCGCAGCCACCGCGGCGGCTCGCCGCCGTCGCCGCTCTCCGGCTCGGCGGCCAGGAAGAACGCACCGACCTGGGCGTCGACCAGCGGGGCGATCTCGTCCATGATCATCTGGCTGACCTCGGCCAGGTTGCGCTGGCCCTGCAGCAGCCCGCCGATCCGGGCCAGGTTGGAGTCCACCCAGCGCTGCTCGGCGTTGGCCGTGGTGGTCTCGCGCAGCGCGGCGATCATCTGGTTGATGTTGTCCTTGAGGTCGGCCACCTCGCCGAAGGCGGCCACCCGGATCTGCTGGGTGAGATCGCCGCTGGCGACCGAGGTGGCCACCGCGGAGATCGCGCGCAGCTGGGTGGTCAGCGTGGAGGCCAGCTGGTTGACGTTCTCGGTGAGGTCGCGCCAGGTCCCGGACACCCCCTTGACCTGGGCCTGGCCGCCGAGCTTGCCTTCCGTGCCCACCTCGCGGGCCACCCGGGTGACCTCGTCGGCGAACGACGACAGCTGGTCGACCATCGTGTTCACCGTCGACTTGAGCTCCAGGATCTCACCCCGGGCGTCCACGGAGATCTTCTGCGACAGGTCACCGCGGGCCACCGCCGTGGTCA
>DASQMQ010000068.1:0-1910 GCA_035645455.1 Pseudonocardia sp. | reverse complement strand
CCCGATCGGGAGGGGGCCGTCCGTACGTGATGTGGCCTCTGGCCCCCTCCTTGGCGTCCCCGAGCCTGCGAGGGGACCCAGGAGAGGGTCCTTCTTCAGTGCGTGTGCCGGTCCTTCGGCTCGGCGCGGGCGTCGAGCTGGATCTCCTTCTCGGCCAGCGGCACGCCCTCCTTGAGCTCCTTGGTGCGCTCGATCTCGGCGTCGAGCTCGATACCGAAGAGCAGCGCCAGGTTGGTCAGCCAGAACCAGACCAGGAAGACGATCACACCGGCCAGGGCGCCGTACGTGGCGTTGTAGTTGCTGAAGTTGGCCACGTAGAAGGCGAACAGCGCCGAGGCGACGCCCCAGACCAGCAGCGCCACGGCCGCACCCGGGCTGGTGAAGCGGAAGCCGCGCAGCTTCACGTTCGGCGTCGAGTAGTAGAGGACGGCGATCATCAGCGCGACCAGCACGACGACGACCGGCCACTTGGCCCAGCTCCACACGGTCACCACCGAGGCGGGCAGACCGATGGCCCCGGCGACGGCGTCGACCACCCGGCCGCTGAGCACCAGCATGGCCACGATCAGCGCGGCGAACAGCACGCCGATCAGGGTGACCAGCAGCTGCAGCGGCTTGAGCTTCCAGACCTTGCGGCCCTCGGGGGTCTCGTAGACCACGTTGGCCGCACGGGTGAACGCGCCGACGTAGCCCGAGGCCGACCAGATGGCGGCGGCGAGACCGAGGACCAGGCCGAGACCCACGGGCGCGGTGTTCCCGGCCAGTTGCTCGATCACCGGGGTCAGCGTCTGCGCCGCCTGCGCGGGCACCACCGCGGTCAGCGCGTCGGTGAGCTGCTGCGGGTTGGTCAGCAGGCCGACGATGGACAGCAGCGCGATCAGCGCCGGGAACAGCGCCAGGGTGCCGTAGTAGGTGAGCGCGGCCGCCCAGTCGGTGAGGTTGTCCTCGCTGAACTCCTTCAGCGTCCGCTTGAGCGTGCCGCCGGTCGTGGGCGCCTTGTCGGCGCCCTGGGGGGCGTTGTCCAGGCGGGTGGAGTTCACCTTGTCGTCCTGCGGCGCGGGGTCGCCTGCGGCGTTGCCGGCGAACCGGGTGTCCTTGGCCGCGGCCTCGCTGCCGCGTGGTCCGGTGGAGCGGGCCATCGTCAGTCCTCCGGTCGGATGGGTGTGATCCGTCCTAGGTGCCCCGGATGATCGTGGTCCATGCCCGGTGCCGGTGTGTCGCGACCTGTCCGTGATCTCCGCGGGTCAGCGCCCGCCGGGTGCCCGGAGTCGCCCGGCCTCCTCCACGGCCCCCCGCCGGCCCACCAGCGTGACCGCGACGACGGCGGCCGCGCTGCCGGCGCCGACCAGGGCGACCGCGGTGAACGAGCCGGCCGCGGGGAACCCGGTCGCGCCCGTCCCGGCGGCGAGGACGGCGACGGTCACGGTGCTGCCGACCGCCTGGCCCACCGACCGTGCGATGGAGTTCACGGCGTTGGCCACGCCGGTCTCCTCGGGGCGGACGGCGGCGACCACGAGCGCGGGCAGCGCCGCGTAGGCCACGGTCACCCACAGCTGGGTGAGCAGCCCGGCGGCCACCACCTGCGCCGGGGTGTCGCGCAGCACCGCGAACAGCAGGAAACCGGCCACCCCGCACGCCGCGCCGGCGCGCAGCGTGGTGAGCGCGCCGACCCGGGCCACCACCCGCCCGGCCACCGGCCCGAGCAGGATGCCGGCCACCCCGCCGGGCAGCAGGTAGACCACCGCGGCCTCCAGCACCGAGGCGCCGAAGCCGTACCCGGCGGCTCCCGGGGGCGTCTGCACGTACTGCAGGACGACGAGGAAGGAGGCGAACAGCCCGACCCCGGTCAGCAACCCGGCCACGTTGGGGACGACGATCCGCGGGTCGGCCAGCAGGCCCGGGCGGACCAG
>DASQMQ010000067.1:0-12515 GCA_035645455.1 Pseudonocardia sp. | reverse complement strand
TCCCGGCAGGGAGGACGGCAGGGCGGCCGGCAGGGGGGACGGTCCGGCCAGGTGAGCGCCGGTCTAGCATGGTTCCGGCCCGACCCGGGGCGGAAAGGGGGACCGAACGCCATGGAGAACGGCGGAGCGAGCGTCCTCGATTCCATCGTGGACGGTGTCAGGGCCGATCTCGCGGTGCGCCAGGCGGAGGTCGACTTCGCCGAGATCAAGCGGCGGGCGGCGGCCGCGGCCCCGCCCCGGGACGTGATGGCCGCGCTGCGCGCCCCCGGCATCGGGGTGATCGCCGAGGTGAAGCGGCGCAGCCCGTCGCGCGGCGACCTGGCCTCGATCGCCGACCCGGCCCAGCTGGCCGCGTCCTACGCCGAGGGCGGCGCCCGGGTGATCAGCGTGCTGACCGAGCAGCGCCGGTTCGGCGGGTCGCTGGCCGACCTGGCCGCGGTGCGCGCCGCGGTCGACGTCCCGGTGCTGCGCAAGGACTTCATCATCTCCCCGTACCAGGTGCACGAGGCCCGCGCCCACGGCGCCGACCTGGTGCTGCTGATCGTGGCCGCCTGCGAGCAGAACGCGCTGGTCGCGCTGGTGGACCGGGTGGAGTCGCTGGGGATGACCGCGCTGGTCGAGGTGCACACCGAGGAGGAGTGCGACCGCGCGCTGGAGGCCGGCGCCACGCTGATCGGGGTCAACGCCCGCAACCTGCACACCCTCGAGGTCGACCGGACGATCTTCGGCCGGATCGCCCCCGGCCTGCCCAGCGAGGTGCTGCGGGTGGCCGAGTCGGGCGTGCGCGGTCCCGGCGACCTGCTCACCTACGCCGGCTGGGGCGCCGACGCGGTGCTGGTCGGTGAGGGCCTGGTCACCAGCGGCGACCCGCAGGCCGCGGTGCGCAGCCTGGTCGCGGCCGGGTTCCACCCGTCCTGCTCGCGGATGGTCCGGTGACCTCCGCCGGAATCGGATGGCGGGCGCGCAGCGCACTACCCAGGATGGTCCGGTGGACGTGAAAGCCAGCGACGGGGTCGAGCACCCCTCCGAGCACGAACCCGACGAGCGCGGGCACTTCGGCCGCTACGGCGGGCGGTTCGTGCCCGAGGCGCTGATCGCCGCGCTGGACGAGCTGACCGTCGCCTACCAGAAGGCGCGCACCGACCCGGAGTTCCTCGACGAGCTCGATCGGCTGCACCGCGACTACTCCGGGCGCCCCTCGCCGTTGACCGACGCCGCGAAGCTGGGCGAGCACGCCGGCGGCGCACGCATCCTGCTCAAGCGCGAGGACCTCAACCACACCGGCTCGCACAAGATCAACAATGTGCTGGGCCAGGCGCTGCTCACCAAGCGCATGGGCAAGCAGCGGGTCATCGCCGAGACCGGTGCCGGCCAGCACGGCGTGGCCACCGCCACCGCGTGCGCGCTGCTCGGCCTGGAGTGCGTGGTCTACATGGGCGAGGTCGACACCGAGCGGCAGGCCCTCAACGTGGCCCGGATGCGGCTGCTCGGCGCGACCGTGGTGCCGGTGAAGACCGGTTCGCGCACCCTCAAGGACGCCATCAACGAGGCGCTGCGCGACTGGGTCGCCCACGTCGACGAGACCCACTACCTGCTGGGCACGGTGGCCGGCCCGCACCCGTTCCCGGTGATGGTCCGCGATTTCCACCGGGTGATCGGGCTGGAGGCGCGCGCCCAGGTGCTGGATCGGGTGGGCCGGCTGCCCGACGCCGTCGCGGCCTGCGTGGGCGGCGGGTCGAACGCGATCGGCATCTTCCACGCCTTCCTCGACGACCCGGGCGTGCGGCTGGTCGGCTTCGAGCCCGGCGGCGACGGCGTCGAGACCGGCCGGCACGGCGCCACGCTGACCGAGGGCTCCCCGGGGGCCCTGCACGGCGCGATGTCCTACCTGCTGCAGGACGCCGACGGCCAGACCGCCGAGTCGCACTCGATCTCCGCCGGGCTGGACTACCCGGGCGTCGGCCCGGAGCACGCCCAGCTCAAGGACCTCGGCCGGACCGAGTACCGGTCGATCACCGACGCCGAGGCGATGGAGGCGTTCGCGCTGCTCTGCCGCACCGAGGGGATCATCCCGGCCATCGAGTCCGCGCACGCGATCGCCGGCGCCCTGCGGCTGGGCCGCGAGCTCGGCCCGGACGCGGTGATCCTGGTCAACCTGTCCGGACGCGGCGACAAGGACGTCGACACCGCCGCCCGCTGGTTCGGGATGATCGAGGGGGAGAGCGCCGCGGACGCCAGCGGCACCGCGATCGCCGAGGCCGACCTGTCCGGCGGGTCCCCGGCGCAGGACGAGCCCTCCCCGGCCGGGGCCGACACCGGGGCGGTGCAGCGATGAGCGGGCGGGCGAGCGGACCATCGGCGCGGCCCGGCGTCGAGGAGATCTTCGCCGGGGCCCGGGCCGAGGGGCGCGGCGCGCTGGTCGGCTACCTGCCGGCCGGCTACCCGACCGTCGACGGCTCGGTCGAGCTGCTGAACGCCATGGTGGAGGGCGGCTGCGACCTGCTGGAGGTCGGCGTCCCGTACTCCGACCCGGTCATGGACGGGCCCACCATCCAGGCCGCCGCCGACACCGCGCTGCGCGCCGGCACCCGGCTGCGCGACGTGTTCGACGTCGTCGAGCGGGTGTCCGCGGCCGGCGGGCGGGCGGTCGTGATGACCTACTTCAACCCGGTGCTGCGCTACGGCGTCGACGCCTTCGCCCGCGACCTGGCCGCGGCCGGCGGGCTCGGCCTCATCACCCCCGACCTGATCCCGGACGAGGCCGACGAGTGGCTGGCCGCGTCCGACGCGCACGGCCTGACCCGGACCTTCCTGGTCGCCCCGTCGTCGTCGGAGGAGCGGATCGCGGCCACCGCGGCGGCCAGCCGCGGGTTCCTCTACGCCACTTCCACGATGGGCGTCACCGGTGCCCGGGACAGCGTCTCCTCGATGGCGCCCGCCCTGGTCGAGCGCTGCCGACGGCACACCGGGCTGCCGATCGGGGTCGGGCTCGGGGTCCGCTCGGCCGACCAGGCCGCCGAGGTGGTCTCGTTCGCCGACGGGGCGATCGTCGGCGCGGCCTTCGTCACCGCCGCCGAGCGGGGTGGTCCGGACGCCGTCCGGGCGCTGGCGGCCGAGCTCGCCGGGGGCGTCCGACGGGTGACCCGGCCGGAGCCGGAGCCGGAGCCCGCCGCGCTACCGTGACGCCGTGACGTCCGCCCTCGCCAGCACCGTCCTGGCCGCCATCCCGAGCCCGGACCGCGGGGTCTGGTACCTCGGCCCCGTCCCGATCCGGGCGTACGCGCTGTGCATCATCGCCGGGATCGTGGTGGCGGTCTGGTGGGGCGAGCGCCGTTTCGTCGCCCGCGGCGGCGAGGCCGGCACGGTCGCCGACGTCGCGGTGTACGCGGTGCCGTTCGGGCTGCTCGGGGGCCGGCTCTACCACGTGGCCACCGACTGGCCGACCTACTTCGGACCCGGTGGCGACCCGTGGGGCGCGCTGCGCATCTGGGAGGGCGGCCTGGGCATCTGGGGCGCGGTCGCGCTCGGCGCGGTCGGGGCCTGGATCGGCTGCCGCCGGCTCGGGGTGCCGCTGCCGTTCTTCGCCGACGCCGTCGCCCCCGGCATCGTCACCGCGCAGGCGATCGGCCGGGTCGGCAACTGGTTCAACCAGGAGCTCTACGGGGCGCCCACCACGCTGCCCTGGGGCCTGGAGATCTACCGCCGGGTCGACCCGGGGACCGGCGTGGTCGACCCGATCGGCGGGGTCGCGCTGGACCCGACGCCGATCGCGGTGGTGCACCCGACGTTCCTCTACGAGCTGCTGTGGTGCCTGGTGGTCGCCGCGCTCGTGGTGTGGGCCGACCGGCGCTTCCGGCTCGGGCACGGCCGCGCCTTCGCCGTCTACGTCGCCGGGTACACCGCGGGCCGGTTCGTCATCGAGCAGATGCGCACCGACCAGGCCACCCGGGTCTTCGGCGACATCCGGATCAACGTGGTGGTGTCCGCGCTGGTCTTCCTGGGTGCGGTGGCCTACCTCGTGCTGATGCGCAAGCCGCGCGAGGTGCTGGAGCGCCCCGACACCGACACCGACACCGACACCGGCACCGGCACCGACGGGACGGTCGACGGCGACCGGAAGACGCCGCTCGACACCGGCCGGCGTTCCGGTGGGGGCACCGCGACCGCGGTCCGGACGGCACCGGCCGCCGCGACGGCGGTCGCCGACGCCGAGCCCGAGGCGGCTCCGTCCGCGCGGGATCTCGCCGATCCGGAACCCGCCCCCGCGGACACTGCGGACACCACGGCCGCCACCACGGCCGCCGCACCCGAGCCCGCCCCGACGTCTGCTGACGCCGCCCCCGAGCCTGCTCCGACGGCCACCGCTGTCCCGGAGCCCGCTTCGACCGCCGACCCGGCCCCGACCGCCGACCCGGCCCCGACCGCCGACGCGGTCTCGCCAGCCGACGCGGCCCCGCCCGCCGACCCGGTCCCGCCCGCCGACCCGGCCCCGGCCGATGCCCGGTCCACCCCGGTCGAGCCCGCCCCGGCGACCGGTGCCACCCGGTCCGACCCCGAGCCGGATCCAGGCGGGCCCGGCGACCGCCGGACATGAGGTTCACCGGCTTCGGCGAGGACGCGGTCGAGTTCTACGACGGGCTGGTCGCCGACAACTCCAAGCCCTACTGGACCGACCGCCGCGCGGTGTACGAGTCGCACGTGCGGCAGCCGATGCAGGCGCTGCTCGACGACCTGGCGGCCGAGTTCGGCGCCGGGAAGATCTTCCGGCCCTACCGGGACGTGCGCTTCGCCAAGGACAAGCGGCCCTACAAGGACCACTGCGGGGCCACCGCGGGGGAGTTCTACGTCCAGGTCGGCCCGGAGGGGCTGCTGGCCGCCGGCGGCTACTACGCGATGGCCCCCGACCAGCTCACCCGCTACCGCACGGCCGTGGACGACGCCCGCCGCGGCGAGGACCTGGCCGGGCGGCTCGCGGCGCTGGAGGCCGCCGGCGTCACCATCGCCGGGGAGACGCTGCGCACGCGCCCCCGCGGGGTCGACCCCGACCACCCGCGCCTGGACCTGCTGCGGCACAAAGGGCTGTACGGGTGGCGCAGCTGGCCGCCGGACGACGGCCTGCACGAGCCCACCGCCCGCGACCGCGTCGCGCAGACCTGGCGGACGGTGACGCCGTTGGTGGAGTGGCTGGCCGACCACGTGGGGCCCAGCGAGCAGCCGCGCCGCTGAGATTTAGTGGATCGTTAAAGCAACCTCTTCCTGATCGTTCCAGATCCCGCGCTACTATTCTGCTCGTGAGCCGTCGCACAAAAATCGTCTGCACCATCGGTCCGGCCACCGCGAGCCCGGAGCGGATCAAGGAGCTGGTGCAGGCCGGGATGGACGTCGCGCGGCTGAACTTCAGCCACGGCAACCGCGACGACCACAAGCGCGTCTACGAGATGGTCCGCCACACCGCCGACAGCGAGGGCCGGGCCGTCGGCATCCTTGCCGACCTGCAGGGCCCCAAGATCCGGCTCGGCCGGTTCGCCTCCGGGCCGGTCGAGTGGCGCACCGGCGAGGAGGTGCGGATCACCGTCGAGGACGTGATCGGCACCCACGACCGGGTGTCCACCACCTACGCCGGACTGGCCGACGACGCCCGTCCCGACGACCGGTTGCTGGTCGACGACGGCAAGGTCGGCCTGCGGGTGATCGACGTCGACGGCCTCGACGTGATCTGCCGGGTCACCGAGGGCGGGCCGGTCAGCGACAACAAGGGCCTGTCCCTGCCGGGGATGAACGTGTCGGTGCCGGCGCTGAGCGAGAAGGACATCGCCGACCTGCAGTTCGCCCTGGACCTGCGGGTGGACACCATCGCGCTGTCGTTCGTGCGCAGCCCGGCCGACATCGAGCTGGTCCACAGGATCATGGACAGCCGGGACGCCCGGCTGCCGGTGGTGGCCAAGCTGGAGAAGCCCGAGGCGGTGGACAACCTCGAGGCCATCGTGCTGGCCTTCGACGGGGTCATGGTGGCCCGCGGCGACCTCGGCGTGGAGCTGCCGCTGGAGCACGTGCCGCTGGTGCAGAAGCGGGCGATCCAGATCGCCCGGGAGAACGCCAAGCCGGTGATCGTGGCCACCCAGATGCTCGAGTCGATGATCACCAACTCGCGCCCCACCCGGGCCGAGGCCTCCGACGTCGCCAACGCCGTGCTCGACGGCGCGGACGCGGTGATGCTGTCCGGGGAGACCGGCGTCGGCCGCTACCCGATCAAGACCGTGCGGACGATGGCGCAGATCGTCGAGGCGGTGGAGGCCGGCCCGGTCACCGTGCCGCCGCTGAACCACGTCCCGCGCACCAAGCGCGGGGTGCTGTCCTACGCCGCCCGCGACATCGGCGAGCGGCTCTCCGCCCGGGCGATCGTGGCGTTCACCCAGTCCGGCGACACCGTGCGCAGGCTCGCCCGGCTGCACCCCCGGCTGCCCCTGCTCGCCTTCACCCCGACCCCGGGGGTGCGCAGCCAGCTGGCGCTGACCTGGGGCGTGGAGACGTTCCTGGTCGACTACGTCGAGTCGACCGACGCCATGGTCCGCCAGGTCGACCACTCGATGCTGTCCATCGAGCGGTTCCAGCGCGGCGACCTGGTGGTCATCGTGGCCGGTTCGCCGCCGGGCACCGCGGGCTCGACCAACCTGATCCGGGTGCACCGGCTCGGCGAGGACGACCTGGGCTGAGCCGGGCCGCGGGCGCGGCCGGGGCGGCCGCGCCTGAGAGGATGCACCGGTGACCGGCCCCCGTCCCACCACCCTGCCCGGCACCGACCGCGACCAGCCCGCGCTGGACGCGCTGGTGGCGCTGCTCGACCTGGAGCCGCTCGAGGTCAACCTGTTCCGCGGGTACAGCCCGCCGAGCAGCCCGACCCGGGTGTTCGGCGGCCAGGTCGCCGGCCAGGCGCTGGTCGCGGCGGGCCGCACGGTCCCGCCCGACCGCGAGGTGCACTCGCTGCACGCCTACTTCATCCGCCCGGGCGACCCGAGCGTGCCGATCGTCTACGACGTCGAGCGGGTGCGCGACGGCCGGTCGTTCACCACCCGGCGGGTGCTCGCGATCCAGCACGGCGAGGCGATCTTCTCGCTGTCGGCGTCGTTCCAGGCCGTCCAGGAGGGGCTGGAGCACACCGAGCCGGCCCCGACCGGGGTGCCGGACCCGGAGTCGCTGCCCGACCTGGCCCAGCGGGCCAGGGAGGGCCGGCTGGAGGGCTGGCTGGCGCGCGCCCCGCAGCCGATCGACATGCGGTTCGTCGACGAGCCGGCGTGGTCGCCGGACCGGGTGCGGGCCTCCGACGGGCCGCTGCGGGTGTGGATGCGCGCGCACGGGACGCTGCCCGAGGACCGGCTGCTGCACGTCTGCCTGCTCACCTACGCCAGCGACCTCACCCTGCTCGGCTCGGTGGTGGCCCGGCACGAGCCGCTGGCCCGGGTGCAGATGGCCAGCCTGGACCACGCCATGTGGTTCCACCGCCCGTTCCGCGCCGACGAGTGGCTGCTCTACACCTGCTACTCACCGTCGGCCTCGGGCTCGCGCGGCCTGGCCACCGGCCGCTTCACCACCCGCGACGGCCGCACGGTCGCCACCGTCGTCCAGGAGGGCCTGGTCCGCCTGCCCCGCGACTGACCGGGTCGGGGGACGCTCGGGGCAGGATGGGGCCATGAGCGAGCGCAGCTGGGGGTTCCGGACGCGGGCCGTGCACGCCGGGCACGTCCCGGACGTGGCGACCGGGGCCCGGGCGGTGCCCATCTACCAGTCCACCAGCTTCGTCTTCGGCGACACCGACGACGCGGCCAGCCTGTTCGCGCTGCAGAAGTACGGGCTGATCTACAGCCGGATCGCCAACCCCACCGTCGCCGTCCTCGAGGAACGGCTGGCCAGCCTGGACGGCGGGATCGGCGCGGTGGCCACGGCCAGCGGGCAGGCCGCGGAGTTCCTCACCTTCGCCTGCCTGGCCGGCACCGGCGACCACATCGTCGCCGCGGCGGGGCTGTACGGCGGCACGGTCACCCAGCTGGACGTGACGCTGCGCCGGTTCGGCGTCAGCACGACGTTCGTCGCCACCGGCGCCGGCCCGGACGCCTACGCCGCGGCGATCACCCCGCGGACCCGGTTGCTGTTCGCCGAGGTGGTGTCCAACCCCGGCGGCGAGATCGCCGACCTCACCGCGCTGGCCGACGTGGCGCACGCGGCCGGGCTGCCGCTGGTCGTGGACGCCACGATGGCCACCCCGTACCTGTGCCGCCCGATCGAGCACGGCGCCGACATCGTGATCCACTCGGCGACCAAGTTCCTCGGCGGGCACGGCACCACGCTGGGCGGGGTGGTGATCGAGTCCGGCCGGTTCGACTGGGGCAACGGCCGGTTCCCGGAGATGACCGAGCCGGTGCCGGCCTACGGCGGGCTGAGCTGGTGGGGCAACTTCGGCGAGCTGGGCTTCCTCACCCGGCTGCGCGCCGAGCAGCTGCGCGACATCGGCCCGGCGCTCTCCCCGCACAGCGCGTTCCTGCTGCTGCAGGGTGTCGAGACGCTGCCGCAGCGGATGGACGCGCACGTGGCCAACGCCCGCGCGGTCGCCGAGTGGCTGCACGCCGACCCGCGGGTGTCGTTCGTCCGCTGGGCCGGCCTGCCCGACCACCCGGGCCACCAGCTGGCCCGCCGCTACCTGCCGCTGGGCCCCGGTGCGGTGTTCTCCTTCGGGGTGCGCGGCGGCCGTGCGGCCGGGCAGCGGTTCATCGAGTCGCTGCAGCTGTGCAGCCACCTGGCCAACATCGGCGACGCCCGCACCCTGGTCATCCACCCGGCCTCGACCACGCACCGCCAGCTCACCGACGAGCAGCTGCGCGACGCCGGCGTCCCGCCCGACCTGATCCGGATCAGCGTCGGGCTGGAGGACGCCGACGACGTCATCTGGGACCTCGACCGGGCCCTGGCCGTGGCGACCCGCGGCTCGACCGCCCCGACCACCTCGGGGAGCCGGTCGTGAGCTGGCAGAACCCCGGCCCGGCCGAGCGGCTGCGGATCCTGCGCGGGACCCGCACGGTCGCCGTGCTGGGCGCGTCGGCCAACCCGGCCCGGGCCAGCCACTTCGTCACCACCTACCTGCTGGCCAGCACGGACTTCGAGGTGCACCTGGTCAACCCGAACGCCACCGAGATCCTCGGCCGCCCGGTGCACCCGGACCTGGCCTCGCTGCCGGTGGTCCCCGACCTCGTCGACGTGTTCCGCCGCCGCGCCGACCTGCCGGCCGTGCTCGACGAGGTGCTCGCGCTGGCGCCGGGGGTGCGCACGTTCTGGACCCAGTTCGGCCTGCTCGACCAGGACGTGGCCGGGCGGGCGGACGCGGCCGGGCTGCAGGTGGTGATGGACCGCTGCCTGAAGGTCGAGCACGCCCGCTTCCACGGTGGCCTGCACATCGCCGGGTTCGACACCGGCGTGATCAGCGCCCGGCGCCGCGGCACCGGCGGGACCGGCCCGACCTGAGCCGCCGGCCGCGGCGATCCCGTCCGGTGTCCGCCCGGCCGTCGAGCGGTCTCCGATCAGCCGGTGATCAGCGTGACCAGCGCCCGCACCACCAGCACCGCCGGCACGGTGACCGCCAGCAGCAGCCCGAACGACCGACGCCGCGCCCGCACCGCGAGCCACACCACCCCCGCGACGACCAGCGCCACCGCGAGCAGCAGGCCCACCAGCCCGCCCAACCCGCCACCCGACCGCGGCACGCCCTCGACCATCAGCACGAGCACCAGGTTCAGCAGCGCCCCGGTGCCGGCCGCCGCGAGGACCGCGGCGAACCGGGTGCCCGCCGCGACCTGCCCGACCGGCGGCGGGGGGTGCTCCTGGTGCGCCGGGTACGGCGGTGCGCCGGGCATCGGGGCGTGCGGCGGCAGCGCCATGTTCGGCTGGTAGCCCGGGGCGCCCGCCCACGACGGCGGGCGGTCATCCGGGTCCGGGCGGTCGTCCGGTCGGGACGGGCTGGACATACCCGGAACCGTATCCCCGCGCCCACCCCGCGGCGCGCCGTCCGCCCGGACCGTGCCCTGGCGACGACCACCCGCTCGCGCAGGCCGTGAGCTGCTCCCGCAGCCCGCCGGCGGGCTGCGCGAACCTCGGGGGAGGGTGGTGGGCCGGGCCGGTCCCATCAAGGGGTGCGGGCGCGGCCGTAGGTGAGGCGGCGCAGCACGGCTTCGGCCGGGCCACGCACGCCCAGCCGGGCCGACACCGCCGCCACCAGCAGGATCACCAGCCAGACCCCGACGGCCAGCAGCGCCGCCGAGCCCGACCGCAGCTGCGCCCCCAGCCCCAGCGTCCACGCCGGCAGCAGCGCGGCGTAGGCCACCGACTGGGCCAGGTAGCACGACAGCGACCGCTGCCCGCACGCCTGCACGGCCGATCCGACCGGGCCGACCCCTCCTCGGCGGCCCACCCGCAGGGCCAGCAGTCCGAACAGCGCGGCGTAACCGACCCCGCCGGCGTACCCGGCTGCCGCGTGCAGGCACCCCAGCAGCGCGACCACCCCGACCGACGGGGTCCACAGCCCGCCACCGACCAGGGCCAGCGGCAGTCCGCCGAGGACCGCCGCGCCGATCCCGACCGCGGCCAGCCGGACCAGCAGGCCGCGGTGGCGCTGCGGGTCGTCGAGCAGGCCGCGGCGCGCCCCCCAGGCGCCCAGCGCCGCCGCGCCGGTCACCGTCAACGTCGCCGCGATCAGCCCGCCGCCGAGGTAACCGGCGGCCCGGGCGACGAGCGCGGCGACCGGGTCGGCCACCGCGGTCGAGGGCAGCACCAAGGTCTTGGCGGTGCCGATGAACGCCACGGCCGCCCCGAACAGGGTGGACACCGTGATCCCGACGACGCCGATCGCGATCAGCGCGGAGTCCGAACCGCGCACCAGCACCCCGGCCAGCAGGATGCCGAGCAGGCCGTAGGCGCCGACGATGTCGCCGGGGAACAGCAGCACCGCGTGCACCACCCCGATCAGCAGCAGCCACCCTCCTCGGCGGCGGACCACCGAGACGACCGCCGGCGCGGGCAGCCCGACCGCGGCCCGCCGCCGGGCCAGCTGCACCACCCCGTAGCCGAACAGCAGTCCGAACATCGGGTAGGCCCGGCCGTCGACCAGCGCCAGCTGCAGCATCGTGACGACCTGGTCCGCGCCCTGCGGGTCGGACGGGTAGCCGCGCACGCCCACCGGCTGCGCGTACCGCCACACCGTGACGTTGGCCAGCGCGATCAGCAGCAGCATCCCGCCGCGGGCCAGGTCCGGGGCGAGCACCCGATCGGTCAGCGGGGTGGCACCGGGATCGCCCCGTCCAGCGGTCATGCCCGCACCCTAGGCAGGCGCCCGGCGCGATGTGCTGCCGCCCACCGCGGCGGGTGCTCCCCGTCGCCGCACCGGCGGGCGGTGCGGGCTAGCCTCATCGCGTGTCTGCGTCGACCACTGCACCTGTCACTGTCACCGTCACCGGGGCCGCCGGCCAGATCGGCTATGCGCTGCTGTTCCGGGTCGCCTCCGGGCAGCTGCTCGGGCCGCACACCCCGGTCCGACTGCGGCTGCTGGAGATCCCGCCGGCGGTGAAGGCGGCCGAGGGCACCGCGATGGAGCTCGACGACTGCGCGTTCCCGCTGCTCACCGGCATCGACATCACCGACGACGCGACCGCCGCCTTCGACGGCACCAACGTCGCGCTGCTGGTCGGCGCCCGCCCGCGGACCAAGGGCATGGAGCGCGGCGACCTGCTGGAGGCCAACGGCGGCATCTTCGCCCCGCAGGGCCGGGCGCTCAACGCCGGGGCCGCCGACGACATCCGGGTGCTGGTCGTGGGCAACCCCGCCAACACCAACGCGCTGATCGCCCAGGCCGCCGCCCCGGACGTGCCGAAGGAGCGGTTCACCGCGATGACCCGGCTCGACCACAACCGCGCGGTCGGCCAGCTGGCCCAGAAGCTCTCGGTGCCGGTCACCGAGATCAAGAAGATGACCATCTGGGGCAACCACTCGGCCACCCAGTACCCCGACCTCTACCACGCCGAGGTCAACGGCAGGACCGCCGCCGAGCAGGTGGACGACGCCTGGCTGCGCGACACCTTCATCCCGACCGTGGCCAAGCGCGGCGCGGCGATCATCGAGGCGCGCGGGGCCTCCTCCGCCGCGTCCGCGGCCAACGCGGCCATCGACCACGTCT
Organism: Pseudonocardia sp.; assembly: GCA_035645455.1. GTDB lineage: Bacteria > Actinomycetota > Actinomycetes > Mycobacteriales > Pseudonocardiaceae > Pseudonocardia. Next base: position 304 of record DASQMQ010000067.1, on the reverse strand, counting down.
TCGACTGGGTCAACGGCACCCCGGAGGGCGACTGGACCTCGGCCGCCATCCCGTCCGACGGCTCCTACGGCGTCGCGGAGGGCATCATCTCCAGCTTCCCGGTGGTGTCCCGGGGCGGCGCCTGGGAGATCGTGCCGGGCCTGGAGATCGACGAGTTCTCCCGCTCCCGGATCGACGCCAGCGTCGCCGAGCTGACCGAGGAGCGCGAGGCCGTCAAGTCCCTCGGCCTGCTCTGACCTCCAGCCCCAACCCCCAGCCCGGGCGCCGCGCGCCTCCCCGGGCCTCCCCGACGAGGTTCAGGAAG
>DASQMQ010000066.1:0-10022 GCA_035645455.1 Pseudonocardia sp. | reverse complement strand
CCCGAGCCGGTGTGGCGGCAGGCCGCGGCCCTGCTGGACTGGGGCTTCGCCCAGTCGGCCGGGGTGACCCCGGTGGGCGTGCTGGTCGACAGCCCGCCGCCCCCACCCGCGCCCCCACCCGCGCTCCCGACCACCCCACCGCCCGTCCCGGCCACCCTCGACGCCCCCGCCGCGGCGGACGCGGGCGCGGGATGGCTGGTCGGGGGTGGGGTGACTGCCGTCGCCGTGGCCGCGGCAGCCGCGGCCGTCCTGCGCCGGCGCCGCACCCGCCCTGAGCGCTGACACGGTCACCCGGGGATCGCGCGAACGGCACTCTCGTCCAGCCGGGTCGGACGGGAGCGCCGCTCGCCCGATCGCGCGGCCGCCGGTCGGACGTCAGCGGCGCCGGCCCAGCAGCAGCCGTCCGCCCAGCAGCCCACCCAGCACCCCCGCGCCGACCAGGCCGGCGGCGGTACCCGTGGTGGGGCCGGAGCGGACGACGACCTCGGAGCGGATCACCGCCGGGCCGGGCACCGGGGCCGGTTCCTCCTGCTCGTTCTCCTTCGCGGTGGCCGCCCAGGCCGTCACGAACAGCACGAACCGGGAGGCGAAGAAGACGAACACCAGCAGACCCAGGAACGAGCCGAAGATCGCCCCGCTGGGCGAGTTGGTGACCGAGGTCAGGTAGATCGTCATGACCTGCTTGAGGATCTCGAAGCCGACCGCGCCGAGCAGCGCCGCCTTGGCCGCGCTGCGCAGGGTGGCGTGCTCGCGGGGCAGCCGGGCGATCACCCACAAGAAGATCAGCCAGTTGGCGGTCAGGCCGAGCGCGATGCCCAGCACCCGGAGCAGGATCTCGGCCCAGACCTGGCCGCCGAAGCCCCAGATGTTGAGCACGTCGGTGGCGAACCCGGAGGCGAAGCCGGTGATGGCGAACGAGCCGACCAGGGCGATGCCCAGCCCGCCCAGCGCCAGCAGGTCGAACAGCAGCCGCTTGGCCATCGGCGGGGTCTCCGGGACCTGCGCCCACTGCTCGGACAGCGCACTGCGCAGGTACGACATCCAGCCCACCCCGGAGTACAGCGCCCCCAGCAGGCCGAAGACGCCGACCGTGCCGCGCTGCTCGATGGCCTGGTCGATGATCGGGTTGATGGTCTGGCCCAGGGTGCCCGGCACGTTCTCGCTGATCGAGGCGCGCAACTCGTCGAGCAGCGCGGGGTTGAAGACCAGCACGTAGCCGGCCACCGCGAAGGCGATCATGATCAGCGGCACCAGGGACAGCACGCTGAAGAACGTGACCGCCGCGGCGTAGTGGTCGCCGTGCCGTTCGGTGTAGCGGGCGCCGGCCTTCACCAGGTGGTCGAGCCAGTGGTACTTCGCCCGCAACCGCTCGAACCTGGACGGCTCGTCCGCCCCGCCGTCCTTCTTCCCGGCCGTCTTCTCGTCGGTCGTGGCCGGTGCGGACACGCGCGTCACCCCATCACGTCGGCGGCAGGAACCCGATCCTGGCGTGGACGGCCGCCAGCGTCGCGCTGGAGACCTCGCGCGCCCGGGTGGCCCCGTCGGCGAGGATCCGGTCGAGCTCGGCCGGGTCGTCCAGGTAGGCCCTTACCCGTTCGGCGAGCGGAGTAGTGAACTCCGCGACCACCTCGGCGAGATCCTTCTTCAGATCGCCGTAGCCGCGCCCGGCGTACTCGCCCTCCAGCTCGGCGATCTTGCGGTCGGTGAGCGCCGCGTAGATCGTCAGCAGGTTGGCGATGCCCGGCTTGGCCTCGGGGTCGTAGCGGATCTCGCGCTCGGTGTCGGTGACCGCCGAGCGGATCTTCTTGGCCGAGACCTTCGGGGCGTCGAGCAGGTTGACGATCCCGGCCGGCGTCGAGGACGACTTGCTCATCTTCGCCGTCGGGTCCTGCAGGTCGTAGATCTTGGCCGTGCCGCCCGGGATGTAGGGCTCGGGCACGGTCAGCGCGCGGCCGAACCGGGAGTTGAACCGCTGCGCCAGGTCGCGGGTCAGCTCGACGTGCTGGCGCTGGTCCTCGCCCACCGGGACGCGGTCGGCCTGGTAGAGCAGGATGTCGGCGGCCTGCAGGACCGGGTAGGTGAACAGCCCGACGGTGGCCCGGTCGGAACCCTGCCGGGAGGACTTGTCCTTGAACTGGGTCATCCGGCCGGCCTCGCCGAACCCGGTCAGACATCCCAGCACCCACTCCAGCTGGGCGTGCTCGGGCACGTGCGACTGGACGAACACCGTGCAGCGCTGCGGGTCCAGACCCAGCCCGAGCAGCTGCGCGACGGCGTTGCGGGTGCGCGCGGCCAGCGTCTTCGGGTCGTGCTCGACGGTGATCGCGTGCAGGTCCGGGACGAAGTAGAAGGCGTCGTGGTCGTCCTGCATGCCCACCCACTGCCGGATCGCGCCCAGGTAGTTGCCCAGGTGGAACGAGTCCGCGGTCGGCTGGATGCCGGAGAGCACCCGCGGGCGGCGGTCGGTGGCGGCGGTCATGGCGTTGATCCTCCCAGCCGCACGGAACCGGATTTCCGGGGGTCGCGCTGGTCAGGCCTCCGGATCGGCGGGCTCCGGCGCGGGCGGGCGGTGCACCTCGACGGTGTTGGCGTCCAGGTCGATCGGCCCGAGCCGCCACGGCTGCCCGTCGCCCGCCTCGGCCGACTCGTCGCGGACCTTCGGTCCCGGGAACATCTCCCCCAGCACACCCATCCCGCCACGGTACGCCCGGACGACCGCGCCGGGCGCGTTCCGGTTGGTGCTCCCGGGCACCGGGCCGGGGGATCGGAGAGGGCAGCAACCCGCGGATCAGCGGGACCGCAGACCCGCGGTGGCGCTGCGGGGCAGGGCACGACGCGGACCGACGACGTCCGAGGCCGCGGGGACGCGGACCGACCGGCGGACCCGTCGTCGGTCCGCTCGCGGGCGCCGCGTCAGGCGGGGGTGAGGGGAAGCAGGCGCGGCGCCTGCGGGACCGGGACGACCGGGCGGACCGTCCCGCGGTAGGTGGTGGTGCGCTGGCGGACCGGGCGCCCGGCGGACCCGGCGATAGCGGTCAGCTCGGCGACCGAGCGGGCCGAGCCGTTCTCCGACCCGGCCATCCGGCTGATCGTCTCCTCCATCAGCGTGCCGCCCATGTCGTCGGCGCCGCCGCGCAGGATCCGGGCGGACAGGTCGTCGCCGAGCTTCACCCACGAGCACTGGATGTGGTCGATGCGCCCGTGCAGCGCGAGGCGGGCGAACGCGTGCACGGCCCGGTTGTCGCGCTCGGTGGGGCCCGGGCGGGCCAGCCCGGCCAGGTAGATCGGGGCGTGCTGGTGCACGAACGGCAGCGGCACGAACTCGGTGAGGCCGCCGGTGCGGTCCTGCAGGGCGGCCAGCGTGCGCAGGTGGCCGAGCCAGTGCCGGGGCTCGTCGACGTGGCCGTACATCATCGTCGACGACGACGGGATGCCCAGCTCGTGCGCGGTGGCGACGACCTCCAGCCACTGCGCGGCGGGCAGCTTGCCCTTGGTGAGCACCCAGCGGACCTCGTCGTCGAGGATCTCCGCGGCGGTGCCCGGGATCGAGCCCAGGCCGGCCTCGCGCAGCTCGGTGAGCCAGTCCCGGATCGACACCCCGGCCTTGGCCGCGGCGCTGACGATCTCCATCGGGGAGAACGCGTGCACGTGCATGTCCGGCACCGCGGCCTTCACCGCGCGCACCAGGTCGGCGTAGAAGGTGACCGGCAGCTGCGGGTCGATGCCGCCCTGCACGCAGATCTCGGTGGCCCCGTCGCCGGCGGCCTGCACGGCCCGCGCGGCGACCTCGTCCAGGGACAGCCGGAACGCGTCGGCGTCGCGCTCGCGCTGGGCGAAGGCGCAGAACCGGCAGCCGACGTAGCAGACGTTCGAGAAGTTGATGTTGCGGTTGACCACGTAGGTGACGTCGTCGCCGACGGCGTCGGCGCGCACCGCGTCGGCCAGCCCGGCCAGCTCCTCCAGAGCCGGGCCGTCGGCCAGGACCAGCGCCATCGCCGCGGCGTGGTGGGCCGGGTCGAGCAGCGCGGCCGGGTCGGCCGCGGCCAGCGACAGCCCGGCGCGGACGTCGGAGTCGAGCCGCTCGGGAGCGGCCTGGCGGGTCGCGTCCAGCTCGTCGCGCAGGGCGTCCCAGTCGCCGTAGACCGAGTCGAAGTCGCCGCGGCGGTCGTCGGTGCGGCCCTCGTCGTCGATGGCGGTGTGCAGGTCGGTGCGCCCGGTCGAGGCCAGGCCGCCGTCGGGCTCCTGCCACGGCCGCCCGACCACCTCCGCACCCTGGTCGGCCAGCCCGGTCTCCGGGTCGGCCAGCGCCGCGACGTGCGCGTGCAGCCGGGTGTCGATCCACGGCGACCCGGCCCGGACGTAGCGCGGGTAGGCGGTGAGCCGCTCGCGCAGCGCGAACCCGGCCGCCGCCGACCGGGTGGCCAGCTCGTCGATGGCCGGCCACGGCCGCTCCGGGTTGACGTGGTCGGCGGTGACCGGGGAGACCCCGCCCCAGTCGTCGATGCCGGCCCGGAGCATCAGCGCGAACTCCTCGCCGACCAGGTTGGGCGGGGCCTGCAGGCGCATGCCGGGGCCGAGCACCAGCCGGGCGACGGCGATGGTGGCGGCCAGGTCGAGCAGGTCGGCGTCGGGCTCGTGGCGCATCGCGGTGTCCGGCTTGGCCCGGAAGTTCTGCACGATCGTCTCCTGGACGTGCCCGTGCGCGCGGGCCGCGGCCCGGATCGCGAACAGCGACTCGGCCCGCTCGGCGCGGGTCTCGCCGATCCCGATCAGGATCCCGGTGGTGAACGGGACGCCGACCCGGCCGGCGTCGGTGAGGGTGCGCAGCCGGACCGCGGGCTCCTTGTCCGGGCTGCCGTAGTGCGGCCCGCCCGGCTCGCTCCACAGCCGGTTGGCCGTGGTCTCCAGCATCATCCCCATGCTCGGCGCGACCGGCTTGAGCCTGGTCAGCTCGGCCCAGCTGAGCACGCCGGGGTTGAGGTGGGGCAGCAGCCCGGTCTCCTCCAGCACGGCGATCGCGCAGGCCCGGACGTAGTCGAGGGTGGAGTCGTAGCCGCGCTCGTCGAGCCACTGGCGGGCCGCCGGCCAGCGGTCCTCCGGCCGGTCGCCCAGGGTGAACAGGGCCTCCTTGCAGCCGGCGGCCGCCCCCGCCCGGGCGATCTCCAGCACCTCGTCGCGCTCCAGGAACGCGGCCGGCAGCCGGTGCGGGACCGTGACGAACGTGCAGTAGTGGCAGCGGTCGCGGCACAGCCGGGTGAGCGGGATGAAGACCTTGCGCGAGTAGGTGACCAAGCCCGGACGCCCCTCGGCGACCAGGCCGGCGTCGCGCACCCGGGCGGCGACGGCGAGCAGCTCGTCGAGGTGCTCGCCGCGCGCGGCCAGCAGGACGGCGGCCTCGGTGACGTCCAGGGTGGCGCCGTCGCGGGCCCGGCGCAGCGCCCGGCGCAGCGCCGAGTCCGAAGGGGACGACTCCGGGGGCGCGGTGTCCGACGGCGGTACTGCGGGCAGCGGCAGGTCGGCCATGGGTCGAACAGTAGGTCGGGGGACGGGCCCGGTCGACAGCCCTGCGGTGTGCGCGATCACGCACGGCCGGTCGCCGGGCGGGCGGAATAACCGCGGCGTGGGCCCGGTCACCTCCCGGAACGGCCGGGCGCCGTGGTGAGCAGTACCACCGGCCAGGTCACCCCCGGGTGTGCCACCGTGGAGGTGGGCCCGCACCGGGCCCCCGGACGAGGGGTGCCGTACCCGGCGAGCGACAAGACGGCCCGCGGAGGTCGTCGTGTCCTGGCTCGTCCTGGTGCTGTCCGGGGTGCTCGAAGCGGTGTGGGCCACCGCGCTCGGCCGCTCCGCGGGGTTCAGCAGGCTGGTCCCGTCGGTGGTGTTCGTGGTGGCCCTGATCGCGAGCATGGCCGGGCTGGCCTACGCGATGCGCGAGCTGCCGGTGGGCACGTCCTACGCGGTGTGGGTGGGGATCGGCGCGGTGCTCACCATCGGGTACGCCGCGATGACCGGCGAGGAGCCGGTCTCGCTGCTGCAGGCGGTGTTCCTGGTGATGATCGTCGGCGGGGTGGTCGGGCTCAAGCTCGTGCACTGACCGTCCGACCCGTCGGAGTCGGGCGGGCGCAGCCGTCAGGTCCAGTAGAGGACGCGGCAGGAGGGCAGGCGCTCGGCGATCCGCCCCTCGAACCAGGAACGCAGCTCGGCCATCGTGTCCGCCGGGTAGACGTACTTCACCGCGCCGAACCTGCCGTGCTTGCGCGTGCGCACCTCCTCGTCCATCTCCAGCTTCGTGCGCGGGTACCAGCCCAGCAGCACCTCCCGGCTGCCCGGGGTGAACCGGTGGGTGATCAGCTCCGCGGTCAGGTCCAGGTCCGGCACGCCCTCGACGGCGGCGGCGACCCCGTCCAGCAGCTCGCCGTAGCGGGTGCGCCAGTCCGGCACCGTCATGATCGGCGCGATGGTGAGCCCGACCGGGTAGCCGTCCAGGGCCAGCCTGCGCAGTGCGGCGAGCCGGTCGGGCAGGCGGCTGGTGCCGCCCTCGAACCGGGTGGTCACCGGCAGGCAGTTGACGCTGAACCGCACCCGGGTGCGCCCGGCGTGCGACAACCCGACGAACGACCCGACGTCGTCGAACTTCGTCGTCCAGCGCAGCTGCACCGGCGCGTCCCAGCTGCCGAAGTGCTCCACGGCCCGCCGCCAGCTCCCGGTCAGGTGCTCCAGGGCGAGCGGGTCGGTGTAGCAGGACGCCTCGAACGTGGTGCCCTCGTCCCGGCGCGCCACCCGACGGCTGGTGATCGTGCCGCGGCCCACGTAGGCGCCGAGGTTGTGCAGGATCTCGTCCAGGTCGGCGTAGACCCGGGTCACCGGCGGGCCGGACAGTGATCCGGCCAGGTAGCAGTACTGGCAGTGGGCCGGGCAGCCCTCGGCCAGGTCGACCCGCCAGTCGGCGCTGGGCGCGATCGGCTGCAGCTTGCGCCGCGCGGGCGGGCTCACCACGATCGCCAGGGTGGCCTTGGCCCGCGCGTAGGTCTCCCGCTCGGTCTCGCCCCGGACGCCGGTCAGCCGGTTGCCGCGCAGCCGCTCCACCTCCAGGCCGAGGCCCTCGACGAGCGCCATGATGCGGCGCCCGTGCGGGTGGTCGTAGGCGGCCGGGGTGGCGACCACCCGCTTCGGCGTCCAGCGCCGTCCCGGCTGCGCGGGCGGCGCCACCGCGCTCAGGTCCCGGGTCCGGACGGCTTCCCCGCTGGCGCTGTGCGGCGCCGCCGGTGCGTCCGGCGCCAGCGGCACCCCGAGGTCGATCACCCCCGACAGGTACCCGCAGCTGCGCGGATATCACCGGCCCCGGACGATCCGGTGCCGCGCCCGGGCGAGCAGGCGCTCAGCGCGGCGTCGGCGTCACCAGGCCGACGCCGGCACGGCGCGAGGTCGGCCGCGGATACCGGCTGAGCCGAGCCCGCCGCGCCCCGCCGCACCTCGGCTCATCGGCGATCGGTGCGGTGGACGGGCACCGGAGCCGACGGGGCTGCACGGAGGGCCCGGATGCTGACCGCGGTGAGCCAGCCGAGCCCGATGGTGATCGTCACCCGCTGCAGGAGTCCGCCGATCGCGACCAGGGCCGGGGTCTGCGCGAACGCCGCGCCGGTCAGCACGAAGAGGGGGATCATCGCCAGGCCGGAGGCCGCGGAGCCCACCGCCCACCGGTGCTCGCCGGCCCGTCGGAAGGCCCAGCCGTGGGCCAGTGCCGCGGCGGGCAGGCCGAGGAACACCGCGACCCCGAACAGGTCGTGCAGCAAAGGGCCGGTCGAGCTGTGGCCGGCGAGCAGGTCGGGCGTCCCCGGGGGGTAGCCGCTGACCGGGTCGGTCGGGAACGCGCCGGAGCCGAGGAGCCCGACCCCGACCACGTCCACCAGCACCGCAGCGGCCAGCGACCGGCCCGGTACCCGGGCCCGGGCCAGACCGGCGCCTGCTGCGCCGCAGAGCGCGCCCGCGAGCAGGAAGTTCGCGACCTGCACCCAGCCCCCGGGGCCGAGGGCCAGTCCGCTGACCGGGTGGCGCAGCGCGTCGTAGCCGGCGCGGGCGGCGCCGGCGACGAGGAAGGTGGAGACGAACACCGGACCGGCGGCGACCCCGCAGCGCAGCAGCCGGACGGTGAGCCGGTCGGACCGGCGCCGCACGGTCACCGGGCCACCGCCGTCCCGCGGGCTGCGAGGGCGCCACGGGCCAGGAGCCGCGCGGCGCGCCGGGAGGTCCGCGGAGCGTCCGACCGGGGCGTGGGGTTCGCCTGTGACACGTCTTCCTCCGGAAGCCGTCGGGACGGGCGCGGTTGCCACCGGCCCTACGTCAACATAGGTTGACACGGCGACAGCGTCAACGACCGTCGCGTCCCCGTTGATCGGGCTCGCCCGACCGATCGTGGCCCCGCCCCGGTGCAGGCGCCGACCGGTCAGGAATCGAGAAGCACCGGGCTCGGACCCGCACCTAGCGTCATCGCCATGACCTCCATCGACACCATCACCCTCGAGATGCCCTCCAGGACCGCACACAGCACGACCACCACCGAGGAACTCACCAGGACCAGCCGGGAGGCGACCGCCATGACCAGCACCGCAGATGCGTACGGGGGGTTCACGGCCGAAGAACGAGCCGCGATGAAGGAGCACGCCCTCCAGACCAAGAAGGCCGCGCGCCGTGGCTCGCGCGCGGACAAGGCGGCGGAGGCGGAGCGCGACGTGCTCGCGAAGATCGCCGAGATGCCCCAGCCGGACCGGGGCATGGCCGAGCGGGTCCACGCCGTCGTCGTGGCCAACGCCCCGACACTGGCCCCCAAACTGTGGTACGGCATGCCCGCCTACGCCCTCGACGGCAAGGTCGTCTGCTACTTCCAGAGCGCGGAGAAGTTCAAGGCGCGCTACGCCACCCTCGGGTTCAACGACCAGGCGAAGCTGGACGAGGGGCCCATGTGGGCGACGAGCTTCGCGCTGACCGAGGTGACGCCCGAGGTCGAGGCGCGCATCGCCGCACTGGTGCAGCAGGCGATGGGCTGAGCCGTCAGCACCGCCCTCCCCGGGCACCCGTCCATGCCCCACCCCCGCCCACGACCCGACCGCCGGCCCCGCCCGGTCGGACGCGGCGGAGTTCGATGGCGCGGCCACCCGTGAGTTCACGCCTCCGACACCACACCGCAATCGGTCCGGCCATGGTCAAGTACCGCGGAGCGGACGAGACTGCGCAGACCGGTTCGAGGAGGAAGTCGTGCGCACCATCCGAACACTGGCCACGTCGGTGGCAGCCATCCCGTTGCTCGCCCTCGCGGCCTGCGGTGCCCCATCGGCTCCGCCGCCCGCCTCCGGCGCCGGCTCCGGGGACGCCCCCGCCGCCGCGGCCACCGCCACCTCGGCCGCCGACGTCGGCGGCATGGACGCGCTGGTCGCCGCGGCGCAGGAGGAGGGAAAGCTCAACGTCATCGCGCTGCCGCCGGACTGGGCCAACTACGGGGAGGTGATCTCGACCTTCGAGAGCAAGTACGACATCGAGATCGACTCGCAGCAGCCCGACGCCAACAGCCAGCAGGAGATCGACGCGGCCAACCAGCTGCGCGGCCAGGACCGCGCCCCGGACGTGTTCGACCTGGGCAGCGCCGTCGCACTGGCCAACACCGACCTGTTCGCCCCGTACCAGGTCGAGGCGTTCGACGACATCCCGGCCAACCTCAAGGACCCGGCCGGGCTCTGGGTCAGCGACTACACCGGCTACATGTCGATCGGCTACGACGCCGGCGCGGTGCCGGCCCCGACGACGGTCAACGACCTGCTGAAGCCGGAGTACGCCGGCAAGGTGGCCCTCAACGGCGACCCGACGCAGGCCGCGGCCGGCTTCAACGGCGTGCTGATGGCCGCGCTGAGCAACGGCGGATCGGCCGACGACATCGCCCCGGGTGTGGAGTTCTTCCGCCAGCTCAAGGCGGCCGGCAACCTGCTGCCCGTCGACCCGACCCCGGCCACCATCGAGTCCGGCCAGACCCC
>DASQMQ010000065.1:0-3540 GCA_035645455.1 Pseudonocardia sp. | reverse complement strand
ATCGCAGCCGAGCCGAGGAGATCCATGACGTCCGACACCGGGCCCGCCCCCCACCGATCCGCGGGAGCGCCGGATCCGCGCCGCGCCTTCCTGGCGGCCTTCCTGCGCCGCCCGGCCACCATGGGCGCGGTGGCCCCCAGCTCGCGCCGCCTGGCGGCGGTGCTGGCCTCCGTGGTGCCCACGCACGGCGAGCCGGTCGTGGTCGAGCTCGGCCCGGGGACCGGCGCGGTCAGCGAGGTGATCGCCCGGCGGCTGCCCCCGGGCGGGCGGCACCTGGCCGTCGAGCTGGACCCGGCGATGGTCGCCTACCTGGAGCGCACCCGCCCGGGCCTGGAGGTCGTCCACGGCGACGCGGCGGAGCTGGGCAAGCTGCTGGCCGACCGGGGCGTCGACCGCGTCGACGCGATCATCTGCGGGCTGCCGTGGGCGCTGTTCGACGACGACACCCAGTCCCGGTTGCTGGCCGCGATCAGCGCGGCGGTCGGTCCGACCGGGGCGTTCACCACGTTCGCCTACCTGCACGGGATGACGCTGCCGGCGGCGCGCCGGTTCCGGGCGACGCTGCGCCGGAGCTTCGAGGAGGTCGTGGTCAGCGCGACGGTCTGGCGCAACGTGCCGCCGGCCTTCGTCTACCTCTGCCGCCGGCCCGAGCGGTCGCCGTGACGCCGTCCGCGTGATCGGCGCTGGATGAACCGCCCGTCGTGAGCGCCCCGGCGGAGCGGGTTCCGGCGCGGGCCGTGCTGCGACTGGCCGCCCCGGCGCTGCCGGTGCTGGCCGCCGAGCCGCTCTACCTGCTGGTCGACACGGCCGTGGTCGGTCGGCTCGGCGCGGTCGCGCTGGCCGGGCTGGCCGTGGGCGGGGTGGTGTTCGCCCAGGTCACCAGCCAGCTGAACTTCCTGTCCTACGGCACCACCGCCCGGGCAGCCCGACTGCACGGCGCCGGCCGCCGGGCCGACGCGGTCGGTGAGGGGGTGCAGGCGACCTGGCTGGCCGTGGCCGTCGGGCTGGTCGTGCTCGGTGCCGGCCAACTGCTGGCCGGTCCGGTGACCCGGGCGCTGGGGGACCGGACCGACATCGCCGCCGGGGCCGAGTCCTGGCTGCGGGTGGCGCTGCTCGGGGCCCCGCTGGTGCTGATCACCCTGGCCGGCAACGGCTGGATGCGCGGGGTGCAGGACACCGTCTCCCCGTTGCGCTACGTGCTGGCCGGCAACGGCCTGTCGGCCGTGCTCTGCCCGGCACTGGTGCACGGCCTCGGCGGCTGGGCCGGCCTCGGCCTGGTCGGCTCGGCGGTGGCCAACGTGACCGGGCAGACCCTCGGCGCGGCGCTGTTCCTGGCCGCGCTGGTCCGCGCCCGGTCCGGGTCGGTGCGCCCGCGGCCGGACGTGCTGCGCGCCCAGCTGCGGCTGGGCCGCGACCTGCTCACCCGCAGCCTGGCGTTCCAGGCCTGCTTCCTGTCCGCGGCCGCGGTGGCCACCCGGTTCGGCGCCGAGTCGGCGGCGGCCCACCAGATCGTGCTGCAGCTGTGGCTGTTCATGGCCACGGTGCTGGACGCGGTGGCGATCGCGGCGCAGTCGCTGGTGGGGGCCGCGCTGGGCGCGGGCGGCGCGACCCGGGCCCGCGGGCTGGCCACCCAGGTCACCCGCTACGGGCTGGTGCTCGGCATCGGGTTCGGCCTGCTGTTCGCGGTCCTGGTCGGGGTGCTGCCCCCGGTGTTCACCACCGATCCCGCGGTGCTGGCCGCGGTCGTCGTGCCCTGGTGGTTCTTCGTCGCGCTGCAGCCGGTGGCGGGGGTGGTGTTCGCCGTCGACGGCGTGCTGCTCGGCGCCGGTGACGCCGCCTACCTGCGCACCACCACACTGCTCGCGGCGGCGGCCGGGTTCCTGCCGCTGATCTGGGCGGCGCTGGCCTTCGGGTGGGGGCTGGCCGGGATCTGGACGGGTCTGGCCGCGTTCATGCTGGTGCGGCTGGTGGCCGTGCTGGTCCGGGTGCGGTCCGGGCGGTGGGCGGTCACCGGCACCGGGGGGTGAGCCGCCGGCCGGGCCGGTCAGCCGAGCAGCACGCGCCACGCCCACGGCGTCATCTGCACGTCGGTGGCGTAGTGGCGCAGCGCGGCCCAGTAGCGCGCGGCGAGCCCGGGCCGCCGGCACCGTCGATCGGCATGGCGGTCCTTCCCCGATCACCGACGGCACCCGGTTGCCGCCTGTTCGTAGCGTTCCCCGCGGGGCTACCCTCCCCTGCCGTGCGGACCCGATCAGCTGCTCCGGTGCTGGTCGGACGGATCGGCGAGATCGCCGCGCTGACCTCGGCCCTGGACGTGGTGCGCGGCGGCCGGCTGGCCGCGGTGTTCCTCACCGGCGATGCCGGTGTCGGCAAGACCCGGCTGGTCGAGCACCTGGTGGCGACCGCGACCCGGGACGGGGCGACGGTGCTGTCCGGTGGCGCGCTGGACATCGCCGAGAGCCCGCCGTTCTGGCCGGTGGTCTCGGCGCTGCGCCGGCTGCTGCGCTCGCCGGGCGGCGAGCGGGCCGCCGAGCTGCTCGCCCCCTGGTCGGCCCAGCTCGACGAGCTGCTCACCCCCGACCCCGCCGCCCCGCCGCCCGACGTGGCGCAGTCCCGGGTGCGCACCCTGGAGCTGCTGCACCGGATGGTGCTGCGGCTGGCCGAGGAGTCGGTCGTGGTGCTGGCCGTGGAGGACCTGCAGTGGGTGGACCGGTCCACCCGCGACCTGCTCGCGTACCTGATCGCCAACCTGGCCGCGGAGCGGGTGCTGGTGGTGGCGACCCACCGCGCCGAGCGGCGCTCGGACACCTCGGCCGCCCGGGCCATGATCGGCGAGCTGAGCCGGCACCGCCAGGTGCGGGCGATCGAGGTGCCGCCGCTGTCGCGGACGGCGGTCGGCGAGCTGGTGGCGGCCTCCGCGCCCGGGCGTCCCGACCTGGTCGAGCGGGTCTGGAACCGGTCGGCGGGCAACGCGTTCATCGCCGAGGAGACCCTGCGGGCCGCGCTGGACGGCGACCCGGCCGCACTGCCGGTGACGCTGCGCGAGCTGGTGCTGTCCCGGCTCGCCCGGCTGTCGGCCCCGGCCCGGCACACCGTGCGGGCGGTCGCCCTGGCCGAGGGCCCGCTGCCGCACCGGTTGCTGGAGGCGGTGCTCGACGTCGGGCCGACGCTGCTGGACGCGGTGCGCGAGGCGGTGGACGCCGGCGTGGTCGTGGTCGACAGCGGCACCGGCGGGAGCAGCGCCGCCGATCAGGAGTCCTACCGGCTGTGCCACGGCCTGCTCACCGAGGTCGTCGTCGGCGAACTGCTGCCCGGTGAGCGGATGGACCTGCACCGCCGGCACGCCACCGCGCTGGCCGGCGGGTGGGTCCGCGAGCTGCCCGGCGTCGAGGCCCGGCTGGCCCACCACTGGCAGGCCGCGGGGGAGACCGGCCCGGCGCTGGCCGCCGCGGTCGCCGCCGCCCGGGCCGCGCTGCGGATCCGCGGCTACGCCGAGGCGCACCGGCACTGGTTGCGCGCCGCCCGGCTGGCCGACGCCCT
>DASQMQ010000064.1:0-14876 GCA_035645455.1 Pseudonocardia sp. | reverse complement strand
CGAGCACGTCTTCGTCGAGCGCGCGGGCAAGCTGACCAGGGTCGACACCCGGTTCAACGACGAGGCCCACCTGCGGCGGACGATCGACAAGATCGTCACGGCGGTCGGTCGCCGGGTCGACGGGTCGAGCCCGATGGTCGATGCCCGGCTGCGCGACGGCAGCCGGGTCAACGTCGTCGTCCCGCCGATCGCGGTCGACGGCTCCAGCCTGACGATCCGCAAGTTCGCGGCCGACCCGTACACCGCCGACGACCTCGTCACGTTCGGCACCTTCACCCCGGTGCTGCGCGACTTCCTCGACGCCTGCGTGCGCGGCCGGCTCAACATCCTGATCAGCGGCGGCACCGGGTCGGGCAAGACGACCACGCTCAACGTGCTCTCCTCGGCGATCCCGGACGGCGAGCGGATCGTCACCATCGAGGACGCCGCGGAGCTCCAGCTGCACCAGGACCACGTGCTGCGGCTGGAGTGCCGGCCGTCGAACATCGAGGGCAAGGGGCAGATCAGCATCCGGGACCTGGTGCGGAACTCGCTGCGGATGCGCCCGGACCGCATCGTGGTCGGAGAGGTCCGGGACGGCGCCGCGCTCGACATGCTGCAGGCGATGAACACCGGGCACGACGGCTCACTGGCCACCGCGCACTCCAACGGTCCGCGCGACTCGCTGAGCCGGTTGGAGACGATGGTGCTGATGGCCGGGGTGGACCTGCCGGTGCGCGCCATCCGCGAGCAGGTGGCCAGCGCGATCGACCTGGTGGTGCACCAGAGCCGGATCAAGGACGGCAGCCGGCGGATCACCCACGTCACCGAGGTGGTGGGGATGGAGGGTGAGATCATCACCCTGCAGGACATCTTCCTGATGGACTACAGCGCGGGCTTCGACCAGCGCGGCCGCTTCCAGGGCAAGCTGCGCTCCACCGGGCTCCGTCCGCGGGTGCTGGACCGCCTCGCCGACCGCGGCGTGCACGTCGACCCGGCGCTGTTCACCGCCGAATCCCGCTGATGACCGCCCGGATCGCCACCGTCGTGCTGCTGCTCGGCGTGCTGCTCGGGTTCCACGGCGCACCTGCGGCCGCCCAGGAGTCCGGCTCCGGCGAGGTGGCGGTGGACGACGTCACCGTCGCGGACGGCCGGATCCGCTTCCTGGTCACCGGGCTCGACCGGGGTTCCGCCCCGGTCGCCCTGACCGGTCCGGTGACGCTGCGGCTGGACGGCTACGCGGTCGACGCCCGGGCCGACGTGCCGCAGGCCCAGCCCGTGATCGCCCCGCGCACGACGGTCCTGGTGATCGACACCAGCGGTTCGATGACCGGGCCGCTGCTGGAGCAGGTGCAGATCGCCGCCGGCTCCTTCCTGGACGCGGCGCCCGCGGAGGACCGGATCGGCCTGGTCTCCTTCGCCGACCGCCCGGTCCTGCTGGTCCCGCCGACCGCACCGCGCGACGCCGTCCGCGTGGCCGTGGGCGGGCTGGTCGCCGCCGGGTCGACCAGCCTGTTCGACGCGGTCGACCTCGGGCTGGGCACCCTCGGACCGGGGCCGGACCGCCAGCTCCTGGTGCTGAGCGACGGGATCGACACGGTCAGCGCACTGGACCTGCCGGCGCTGCTGGACCGCCAGCGGGCCAGTGGCGTCCGGGTCGACCTGGTCAGCGTCGGGTCCGCGGCGCAGGGCGGGACCGACCCGCAGCTGGTCATGATCGCGGAGGCCGGCGCGGGTCAGGTCTTCCGGGCGCAGAGCGCGGGGGACGCCGCCCAGGTGTTCCGCGAGCAGGCGGTCCGGGGCAGCACCGTCCTGGCCGTCGACGCGCCGCTGCCGCCCGGACTCACCACCTCGACCGTGCGCCTGCAGCTGAACCTGGAGTGGGTGGGCCGGCCGGTCGCGGTGGACACCACGGTGGCGCTGGCGGCGGGCACCGCACCCGCGGGCGCGATCGCCCCGGGCACCGGGGAATCGTGGCCGTGGCTCGCCGCGGGACTGGCCGGGGTCTTCGCCGCGCTCGCGCTGCTGATCGTGGCGATGGTCGCGGTGCCGAGGTCCGTGCGGGACAAGCGCCGGGTCCAGGCGCTGGTCGCGCAGTACGGCGCCGGCAGCCGACGCGGCGCGCTGCTCGACCGCGGCGCCGGCGGCCTGCGCCGGGGCGCCCTGCAGGTGGCCGACCGCGTCGTCGCCCACCGGGGGATCGGGGAACGCCTGGCCGTCCGGCTCGACCAGGCCGCGGTGGCCTGGCGCCCCGGCGAGTGGCTGCTGCTCTGCACGGGCATCGTCATCGGGCTCGCGATCGCGCTGACCCTGCTCACCGGTACGCCGCTGGCCGGGCTGCCGCTGGCGGTGTTGATCGGTGTCCTCGGCCAGCGCGTCTTCCTCTCGGTGCGGGCCGGGCGGCGGATCGCCGCGTTCGGCGAGGACCTGCCCGACGCGCTGCAGCTGGTGGCGAGCGGGCTGGCCAGCGGCTACTCGCTGCCCCAGGCGCTGGACTCGGTGGTCCGGCTCGGGGCCGGACCGGTGGCCGTGGAGGTGGGCCGGGCGCTCGCGCTGGCCCGGCTCGGGACCCCGGTGGAGGACGCCCTGGACCAGGCGGCCGACCGGATCGGCAGCGTCGACCTGAAGTGGGTGGTGATGGCGATCCGCGTCCAGCGCGACGTCGGCGGCAACCTCGGCGAGGTGCTGCGCCAGGTCGCCGAGACCATCCGGGAGCGCGGCTGGCTGCGTCGCCACGTCAAGGCGCTCTCCGCGGAGGGCAAGCTCTCCGGGATCATCATCGCCGCCCTGCCGGTGGTCGTGGGCGGCTACATGTTCCTGGTCCAGCCGACCTACGTGGCCCCGCTCGTCACCGAACCGCTCGGCCTGTTGCTCCTCGGTGGTGGCGTGTGCATGCTCGCCATCGGGATGTTCGCGATGAACAAGCTCGCCAAGGTCGAGCTGTGATCCCCTCGGGGCTGGTCCTCGGCTTCGGGCTGGGGTCGGTGTTCCTCGCGCTGATGCTCGCGGTGACGGCGTTCGCGACCGTCCGCAACGAGCGCAGCCAGATCTCCCGGAGCTCGGTGCTGGTGGCGGGGTTCGGGGCGACGGCCGCTCCGGGCAAGGCGCCACCGGTCGCGTTCCGCATCCGGGTGCTGCACCCGATGTGGACCGCGGCGACCGGGCTGGCCCGGGCGCTGTCGGGCAGCGGCGTCAGCGCCAACCTGGCCCGCCGCCTGGATCTGGCCGGCAACCCGCCCCGCTGGTCCATCGAGCGGATCCTCACCGCCAAGGGCGTGGGGCTGGTCGGACTCGGACTGCTCGGTGCCGTGCTCGGGTCCTCGGTGCTGACCCGGATCCTGTTCGGACTGCTCGGCGCGGTGATCGGGTTCTTCGTGCCGAACCTGCTGCTCTACAACGCCGGGGCCAAGCGCCAGCAGCAGGTCCAGAAGGGCCTCGCGGACACCGTCGACCTGCTGGTGATCAGCATCCAGGCCGGTCTGGGGTTCGACGCCGCGCTCTCCCAGGTCACCCGGAACACCACCGGGCCACTGGCCGGGGAGTTCCACCGGGTGCTCCAGGAGATGCAGATCGGCAAGAGCCGCCGGGAGGCGTTCCAGGCGATGGCGGACCGGGCGGGTGCCCCGGACGTGCGGCACTTCGTGGGCGCGGTGGTGCAGGCCGACGCCCTGGGGGTGCCGATCTCCGGCGTGCTCGCCGAGCAGGCCGCCGAGATGCGCACCCGGCGCCGGCAGCGGGCCGAGGAGCAGGCTCAGAAGGTGCCGGTGAAGATGCTCTTCCCGATGATGTTCTTCGTGCTGCCCGCGCTGTTCATCGTGATCCTCGGGCCGGCCGCGTTGTCCTTCATGGGCGGCTGACCCGGCTCAGGACGAGCCGGCCGGGTCGGGCCGACCGGGCGGAGCCGACGACCGCCGCGGACGGGTGGGGCCGCCCGTGGCCGGGCGCTCGGGATCCGTGTCCAGCACGTAGGGGGCGAGGTTCTCGTGCAGGAGCTTGAGCGCCTGGCCGCACAGTTGCGAGACGCGGGACTCGCCGACCCCGAGTTCCCGGGCGAGCTCGCGCATGGGACGCCCGTTGAGGTAGTAGCCGGCGACGGCGTGGCGCTCCCGGTCGGGCAGGTCGGCCACCGCGTCCAGGAGGCAGGTGTCGAGCTCGCGCGCGACGAGGATGTCGGGGGGTGTGGACGCCGCCGTGGGGAGCCGGTGGCTGCCGGCGGCGGTCACCGCGTCCAGGCTGAGCACCGCGGCCCCCAGGGTGTCCGCCCGGGTGCGGCGGAGCCGGTCCACGCTCATCCCCAGTACGGTCGCGACCTCGGCCGTGCTGGGCTCCCGCCCGAACAGGGCTTCGAGGTTCTCGGCGGCGTCGGCCGCGTGGTGGGAATCGGAGCGGACCGATCGGGCGGCCCAGTCCCACCGCCGCAACTCGTCCAGCATGGCGCCGCGGATGCGCTTCGCCGCGAAGGCGGGGAACGTGGCGCCGCGCCCCGGCTCGAACCGCCGCGCGGCATCCAGGAGCGCCTCGGAGCCGGAGCCGAACAGGCCTTCCCGGTCGACGTGCGCCGGTAGGCGACGGGCGACCTGCAGGAGGACCTGGCGCACCAGCCCGAAGTGCTGCTCGACCAGCCGCTGCACTTCGGCGGGGTGCGAGGACCCAGCAGCGGCTCCGTCCGCGGACAGCGGGTCGTCGTCCTCCCCGATCAGGAAGAGCCCGTGACCGGGCCCGGGTCCGAGGGGCAGCCGCCGCGAGTGGACGACGGACGGTGGCATCAAGGTGTGATCATCGTGTGACCTTCCGGCCGGGAAAGTGAGGTCGGTCGTCCGTGGATCGACGATCCGGGACCGACGGGAGACTCCGATCTTACGCCGAACGGGGGATCACCGACCGCCGAACAGCGCCTCGATAGGGGGGACGAGCTCGTCGAGCAGGGCCGTGCTGTGGCCAGTGCGGCGCGGGTGGCCGGCGGTGGGATCGCGCGGCCTACTGCCACCAGGCGTCGAGCGCCTCGAGGTGGCGGTGCATCCGGTGCCGGGCCAGCGGCAGGTCCCCGGCGAGCACCGCCTCGACGATCCGCCCGTGCACGTGGCTCACCGCGGCCGCGGCCGCGGCGTCGTCCTCGACGGTGCCCGGCTGCGCGGAGTGCCGCGCCCACACGGTCGTGATGATCCGCAGGAACAGCGCCAGGATGGGGTTGCCCGACAGCTCGGCGATCTCGGTGTGCAGCAGGTGGGACAGCTCGTTGAGCTCGGCCCACGGGGTGTCCGGCCGCACCCGGTGGGCCGCGCGGAGGCGCTCGGCGACCTCCGGGTCGGCGTGCCGGGCGGTGGCCAGCACGAGCGACCCGATCTCGATCACGTGCCGGACCGACCGCAGGTCGGCGGCGCCGATCTGCTCGTAGTCGAGGTAGATCGCCATCGCCTCGATGCTCGCCGTGGGATCGGGCTCGGACACGATCAGCCCGCCGCCCGGGCCGCGGCGCATCCGGGCCACCGAGTGGTACTCCAGCAGGCGCACGGCCTCCCGGAAGACCGCCCGGCTGACGTCGAAGCGGGCCAGCAGGTCGGGCTCGGAACCGAACACCTCGCCCACGGCGAGCCCGCTGGTCGCGATGTCGGTCATCATCCGGCGGGCGATGGTCTCGGCCAGCTTCTGCTTGGCCGGCGGCTCGCCGGGCCCGTCGACCGAGCGGGCGATGGGCCGCTGGTTCGCCGACAGCAGCCAGGCCCGCATCGCCTCCAGGTGCGCCACGGTCCGGTGCTCGGCCCGCACGACGTCCCCGGCGATGATCGAGTCCACGATGGCGTCGTGGGCCCGGTCCGCCGCCCGGGTCAGCACCTCGGCCTCCGGCGCGCCGGGCGGGGCGGGGATCCGGGCGTAGCGCCCGGTGAGCTGGACCAGGACGTCGACGAACAGGCGCAGGGCGGGGTTGCCGCTGAGCCGGCCGATCGCGGTGTGCAGCAGGTCGCGGCGGCCCGCGGCGAGGTCGCCGTGGGTGCGCTCGGCGGCCAGGGTCTCGCGCAGCGCGACGATGTGGTCCTCGGTCATCCGCCGGGCGGCCAGCCGGGACGCCAGCGGCTCCAGCAGCAGGCGCACGCCGAGGAGGTCCTCGACGGTGGTGCCGACGTACTCCAGGTAGATCACGACCGCGGTGGTGAGCGAGCGGGCGTCGGGGGCCTGCACGACCAGCCCACCGGAGGGCCCGCGGCGCATGGTGGCCACGTCGTGGTGCTCGACCAGGCGGACGGCCTCCCGCAGCACGGCGCGGCTGACCCCGTAGCGCGCCCGCAGGTCGGCCTCGGACCCGAGGACCGTGCCCACCGGCCAGCCGGCCGCGACGATGTCCGACTCGATCCGGCGGGCCACCTGGGTGGCCAGCTTCGCCGGGCGCGGCGAACCCGGCGCCGATGCTCGGATCAGCGCGGCACCGGGTACGGGTGCCTCGGTTCCTGCGGTCACCGGCACACCTCTCGTCCGTGGGGAGACCGATGCTAGGCAACCCCCGGGGAGCAGCTCCTGCCGCCGGGGCCGAGTACGTGCCGAATCCGACTTCGCGGGGAGATCGACCCGAGCGAGGTCGAGGGTTCGGGAGGGCGACAGTCACCTGGAAGGGCTGTATCTGCGGTAGCAGAGGGTGATCTTCGCACCGATGTGTGGTCCGGGCATGCATCCTGACCAGCGGCCGGCACAGCCGGCCGTTCCGAGTGTCCATCTCGGTCGTGACCCAGGAGGTACAGGGTGGCAACGACGTTCCCGGGTGCGGGCTCGACCCGGACGACGCCACGATGGTCCACGCCGGTGCGTCGGCTCGTCGACCGCTGGGGCGTGCGCCGCACCGCGGAGCGGTCGGCGGCCCAGCCCGGGGATCAGCGGGCGTTCGTCCGGGCGCGGCCGCGGTACCTGCTGGTCGAGGAGAGGCTCGCCTACGAGCAGGAGATATCCAGCAACCCGTCCACGCGCCTGCCGGACCCACCCACGGGGCGCATCCGCATCGACGTCCCCTACGACGGGGGGGCCTGCTTCGGACCGCACGCACGCGACGACGCGGAACGCGCACTGGGCGGCACCGGCGCCGCGCGGCACGCCGTCTTCGGCCACCTGGTCTTCGTCGAGCACGAGGAGACCGATCTGGACGACGTGCTGGGCCTGGCGGGGACCTACGGGCCGTACCCGCTGCAGCTGCCGATCAGCTCCGACACGCTGTGCGATCCGGGGATCCTGACATCGGATCGGTTCGCGTTCCGCAGCGACATCGCCTACCGCCCCCCGGCGGCGGGTCCGCGGATCGTCCCCCTCCAGGTCGATGTGGAGCTGTTCGATCCCGGGCACCGGGACGGCACGTTCCTGGCCGAGTCCGACGTCGCCGAGGTGCGGGCGCGCCCGGAGCTGCGGCGGCTCGTCGCCGACCTGTTGAAGGAGTCCGCGGAGTTCCAGCCCTACCTGACAGCCCGCATCCGGATCCGGCTCAGCCTGCCCCCGCGCCGATCCTCGGCGGGCCCGGCCGGACCACCGGTGGTGCGCAGGGTCCGGATCACGCTGCCGGATGCGGCCACGCTCCCGCTGTCGACCGTCCGCCTCCACGACGGGGCCGTGGTCGCGGACGGGGACGGTGGGCCGGGCCTGCAGATCGATGCGCGAGCGGGCTCCTTCGACTGGCCGGGGCCCCCGATGAAGATCGCCGCGAAGTCGGGGGAAGGGCGCCGCGTCTACCGGGCGGCGCCGATCGAGGTGCAGTTCCTGCAGCCCGGCGAGCTGTTCCGGCAGCG
Source organism: Pseudonocardia sp. (assembly GCA_035645455.1). Taxonomy (GTDB): domain Bacteria; phylum Actinomycetota; class Actinomycetes; order Mycobacteriales; family Pseudonocardiaceae; genus Pseudonocardia. Next base: position 7,137 of record DASQMQ010000064.1, on the reverse strand, counting down.
GAAGATCGAGGTGGAGGTGGACGTCGAGCTCCCGGACGAGCTGGCTTCGGGCGCTCAGGTCCGCTTCTTCGACGCGACCGGGATGGCGCCCCGCACGGGGTCGGCCGGCCCGCTGCAGGTCCGCACGATCCTCAGTTCGAGGTGCAGTGTGGTGCTGCAGGACGCCTTCGGGAAGCGGCCGATCTCGCCGTCGCAGAGCTTCTGCTTCGAGGAGATCGTGCCCGATGCCCAGCGCGTGGCCGACGTCCTGGCGGCACTGGTCGACCAGCGGTTCGACATCGAACTCGAGGAGCCGCTCGAGCACAGCGGGAAGAAGCGGATCGAGCACCTCATCGTCGCCACCCGTCGGGACGGACCGCGCACCATGCAGTTGTGGATCCACGTCGACGGGCGGCGGTACCCGGCCCAGCGCGAGTCGCGGCAGCCGTGGGGACACCGGTACCGCAGCAAGCTCGAGGGCGGGACGCTCAACGTGCACGTCCGGGGGATCGTGCACGGGGACGCGCGTGGGGTGACGCACGAGATCAACGCCCTGCACCTCGCCCTGCACGACCGGTTCCAGCGCATGAACGCGTCGCGATGAGCCCGGACGTCGAGGATGTCGGGGGCGAGGTCGTCGGACGCCCGCCACGGGCCCGGTGCCTGGAGTGCGGCGACGAGGAGGTGACGGCCCTCTGCTGCAACTGCGCCGCCTTCCTCTGCGGCCGGCACGACCGGATCGCCGACCTCCGGGAGATCCGGCACAAGGCGGAGAACCTGCTGCGCCGCGCCGGCTATGCCCGAGGTGACGATCCGGCTGTCCTCGGCCGCCTGCGCGAGGCCGGCGAGGATCCGACCCGACCGGTGGTGGAGCCCGCCGGTCCGCGCGCGCAGGCGGCCGCCGAGGCCCGGGTGGATGCCCAGGCCGAGCCGAAGTCGGTCATGCGGCGGCACTTCTGCGCGGAGTGCGTCCCCGTCGGCCATGCCGTCGACGTCCACATCATCGGCGCACTCGCCAGCGCGGTGCTCGGGCTGGCCGTCATGCCGTTCACCAGTGCCCTCGGCGTGCTCGTCGTCGTCGCCGCGGGTTGCTGGGCCGGCGTGCGCGTCGGGACGGGCCTGGTCCGCCGGCGGCGCCGCGGGCGCAACGACCGGCGGTCGCTGTTCCTCGCGCCGCGGATCCGCAGGGTGGAGCTGACCGAGACGGTCGTGGGGCGCTGCGAACTCGACCCCGATCGGCAGCAGTCCCTGGTGGTCGACGAGGTGCGGGCCGCCCTCGAGGTGGGGCTGCGGTGGACGGGCAGCCACGCGGCCGCGGCGGAGCGGCATCGCCGGACGGTGCGGCCCGAGCGGCGCAGGAACCTCCGAGCGGAGGCCGGATACCTCGTACTGCGCGGTGCGAGCCAGTTGGACATGACCCACCCGTCCGGGTGCGAGATCGGCCACCCGGCACGGGTGGCGCTGCGACCGTGGCTGAACGACCATGACGTGCTCTCCCACCCGGACGGCCGTGGGGACGCGCGGTGGGACTTCACGCTGGCCTACCGGCCCGGGCAGCCCGCCGGGGGCTGGCGGCTGCCCGTCTGGGTGACGCCCTCCATCACCCCCGACTCCGACCGCCGGTCCCTGGAGCTGCGGGTGCAATGGCGCACCGTCGACCCGATCTCGGACCCCGACGACGGCCCGGAACTCACGGCCACGGAGCTGACCAGCGTGGTCCTGAACGTCCCGAGTGCCTGGGGTGCCGTCCAGCACGTCAGCCTGGACGACGTCGAGCAGACGCTCGTCGGGGACCCGCAGGACGGCAGCACCCGGATCCAGTGGAAGAAGCCGGGGATCGCCCGGACCTCGCGCGGCTCGCGCGACCTGTCGGTGTCGTTCGCCCGACCCGTCGACCCGTCGGCCACGGTGACCGGCGACCTGGAGATCTCCTTCGACAGGGCCGCCTCCGGGATCACCGGGGTGCAGGTGCACGCTCCCGGCGGAGGCCGCCGCCGGGACGGGGCCCGGCCCAGGATCAGGACCACGATGCGGGTGCGCTTCGAACTCAGCCTCGCCGGCATCCGGTACCAGGAGTCGCGGACCGTCCCCGACGCCGCGCTCGACCCGGGTACCACCACCGAGACCCACACGTTCCTGCAGACCCGGCCCGACCAGCACCTGATCGTCGGGCTCGTCCGACAGCTCGCCGAGCAGCGGTACCTGGTCAAGAGCGTGGTCGAGCACCCGACCCGCCCGGGGAGCGGCGTCGGGCTGCAGTACCGGGTGTGGGACGTCACGGGCCGGCGCTACCGCGGCGCGCACCCGATCGACTTCCGGATCGCCGTCACCGGGGACGAGGCCGAGGCCGGGGCCACCTCGCCCTCGTCGACCTCGATCAGGCTGATCGTCCGCGCGGTGCACGCCTCGACCGACACGGAGCAGGAGATCGTCCAGGCGTACGAGGACATCTGGGCCCGGATCAACACCGCGGTCGGCGCCGCCGAAACGGGCGCCGACGGCAACCTCCCCCGTCTGCAGTCCGAACCCATCGCCGCGATCGGCACGCACGCCGCGCACCTCCAGGGCACGTTGCTGTCGATCGAGAGCATGCTCGGCGAGGCGGAGCGGGAGGGCCGGATCAGCACCGATCTCGCCGGGCAGATCCACGAGGTGCTCGAGCTGGGCCGGGTGGGCGGGGCATGACCGCCGCCGACTCACCGGCCTGGGTCTGCGGGGACTGCAGCCTGCCGGAGGAGCTGGGCCGGCCGCTGCGCCAGGCCTGCCACCACTGCGGCAGAGTGCTCTGCCCGGACTGCCAACAGATCATCCACGACGGGGCGTTCGTGGGACGGTGGGGCATGCGCAGCAGGGCCGTGCACTGCCGCCGGTGCCGTGAACGCCACCATCCGCGACTCCTTCCCTGGTGATCGGCTCTGCTCGTTCCGTCGGCCCGACCGGGTGATCGACGCCGGGCTGCCGATCCACACCGTCGGGCTGGGCGTCTGTCCGGCCGATGCGGTTCTAGCATCGACCGATGCGCGTACTGATCACCGGCGGGGCGGGATTCATCGGATCGCACATCGCCGATCGGCTGGTCGCCGACGGGCACGACGTCGTGCTGCTCGATGCGCTCCTTCCGCAGGTCCATGCCGGCGGGGCGGCTGGCTGGATCTCCGGTCACGACTTCGTCCAGGGTGATGTCCGGGATCCGGACCTGCTCCGGAGTCTGCTGCCCGGTGTCGACGCGGTCTGCCACCAGGCCGCGATGGTGGGTCACGGTGTGGATCCGTCGGACGCGCCGCTCTACGCCGCGCACAACGATCTGGGCACGGCGGTCCTGCTCGCCGCCATGCACGAGGCGGGGCTCGGGAAGCTGGTGCTCGCCAGCTCGATGGTCGTCTACGGCGAGGGTCGGTACCTCTGCGCCGAGCACGGCGTCGTCCGGCCGGGACCGCGTTCGTCCGCCGATCTCGACGCCGGACGGTTCGAGGTCCGGTGCCCGGTGTGCGGTGCGGATCTGGAGCCGGGACTCGTGCCGGAGGATGCGCCGTTGGACCCGCGCAGCACCTACGCCGCTACCAAGCTCGCTCAGGAGTACCTGGCGAGTGCCTGGGCGCGGCAGTGCGGCGGTTCGGTGTGGGCGCTTCGCTACCACAACGTCTACGGACCGCGGATGCCTCGGGACACCCCTTACGCCGGGGTCGCGTCGATCTTCCGGTCCGCGTTGGAGCGCGGCGAGGAACCGCGGGTGATGGAGGACGGGAAGCAGCGGCGGGATTTCGTGCACGTCACCGACGTTGCGGCCTGCAACGCGCTCGCGCTGGCGGCGGACCGCGCCGGTTTCACCGCGGTGAACGTGTGCTCGGGGGAGCCGCACACGATCGGCGAGCTGGCCACCGGGCTCGCCGCGGCGATGGGAGGGACGGCCCCGGTCGTGGTCGGCGGGGCCCGACCGGGAGATGTCCGGCACGTCGTCGCCGACCCGACCCTGGCGTGGGAGGAGCTCGGGTTCCGGGCGGAGGTGGGGTTCGCCGAGGGGGTCGAGGCCTTCGCCACGGATCCGCTCCGGGAGCCCGTGGGCCCGCACGACTGACTCGTCCGGTCCGAACACCCCCGATCGGTAAGGTGTGCCGCGCCACGGGAGGCGCTGGATCGGCGAAGATCAGGGCGTGCGGCCGCCGGAGATCGTCCTGCCCTGCCTCGACGAGGCGGAGGCGCTCCCGACGGTGCTGCGTCGGCTGCCGCGGGGATGGCCGGTCCTGGTGGTGGACAACGGTTCCACGGACGCCACCGCCGTGGTGGCGGCAGCGCACGGTGCCCGGGTGGTCGTCGAGCCGCAACGGGGCTACGGGGCCGCGGTGCACACCGGTCTGGAGAACGCCCGGGAAGATCTCGTGGCGTTCCTCGACGGTGACGGATCCGTGGATCCGGACGTGCTGCCCGCCATGGCCTCGCTGGTGGACTCGGGTCGGGCGGACATGGCCGTCGGTCGGCGCGTGCCGGATGCGCCGGGGGTGTGGCCGTGGCACGCCCGGACCGGCAACGCCGTCATCGCCGCCCTGCTGCGGCGCCGCGGGATCCCGGTGCACGACATCGCCCCGATCCGCGTCGCGCACCGGCAGGCCCTGCTGAACCTGAAGATCGCCGACCGGGGCTTCGGCTATCCGCTGGAGCTGCTGCTCAAGGCGGGCGAGCAGGGCTGGCGGTTCCACGAGCGGCCGGTCGCGTACTCGTGCCGGGCCGGTGGGCGTTCCAAGGTCTCCGGGTCGTTCACGGGCACGCTCCGCGCCGCGCGGGCCATGGGCGGTCTCCTCCGATGACGGGTGCGGCCTTGATCCTGATGGCCAAGGCGCCGGAGCCGGGGGCGGTGAAGACGCGGCTCTGCCCGCCGGCCACGCCGGCCGAGGCCGCGGACGTCGCCGCCGCGGCCCTGCTGGACACCCTCGACGCCATGGCCGCCGTCCCGCACGCCCGCACGCTCGTCGCCATGACCGGCCGCCTGGCTGCCGCGGCCCGGGCGCCGGACCTGATCGCGGCCCTGCGTCGCACCACCACGACCGCGCAACGCGGTGCCGGGCTGAGCGAGCGGATCGTCGCCGCCCACGCCGACGCGGCGCACCGCTTTCCGGGGCGACCGACGTTGGTGCTCGGGATGGACACCCCGCAGGTCGACGCCGTCCTGCTGGCGGAGTGCCTCGCGCGTCTCCCGGGCACCGATGCCGTCCTCGGCCCGGCCAGGGACGGCGGCTGGTGGGCCCTGGGACTGCGTGACCCCCGCAACGCTGCCCTGATCGAGTACGTGCGGACGTCCCGGGACGACACCGGGAAGCTGACCCTGCGGGCGCTGCGGGCCGCGGACCTGCGCGTCGAGCTGCTGCCCGAGCTCCAGGACGTCGACACCCCCGACGACGCGACGGAGGTCGCGGACCTCGCGCCCGACGGCCGCTTCGCGGCTGCGGTCGGCCGGATCGCGGCGTTCGGGATCGGTAGCAGAGCGACCTGACGCCGCTGGTCGTCACCACACGGTCAGCAGCAGGTGGTTCACCGCCAGTGCCAGTGCCGCCTGCGCGATGAGCCACCACCGTGCCTGTGCGCGGGGAAGCAGCCCGCAGGCCACGACGAGCCACCCGAGGAAAGGCAGCCAGATCCGTTCGACCTCGGCCTTCGACAGCCCGGACAGGTCGGCCAGCAGGATCGACGCCAGCGCGGCGAGGATCAGCAGCCCCGGTCCTGCTGGTCGCACCCGACGCAGCCCCGCGACCACCGCCGGGCCCAGCGCGAGCAGGGCGGCGCCGAGGTTGGCCCACACGAAGTAGGCGTAGGGCCGGTCCTGCGCGATGCTCGCGGCGTAGATCAGTCTCACCTTCCCGTAGCCGTCGAACCACCAGAAGCCGGCCGCGGTGAACACCGCCACGACGATCAGGACACCGAGGGCGGCGAGCGTGGTCGCCCGGGCCCGACGCTCGTGCGGGGCCGCGAGCAGCAGGGCCAGCGGGATCAGGCCGCCCAGTACGAGCCCGTAGGACAGGTGCAGGGCGTAGCCGAGCAGGAGACCGCCGGCCACCGCGGTGAGGTCCGCGCGCGTGCCCCGCGCTGTCAGCCCGACGGCCAGGAGGGCGACCCCCCAGGCCAGCCAGGCCGCGAACATCCCGTCGGCGGACACCCCGACCCACACCGCGCCGGGGAACAGCACCGAGAACGGCACCACGCGGCGGGCGAGGTCCTCGTGGCCGACGGTCCGCAGCGTCACCGCCACCGCGGCACAGGCACTCGAGCCGACCAGCATCACCGCGATCCCGGCCGCGCCACCGCTCCCCAGCCCGATCCGGTCCAGCCCGACGAACAGCAGGAAGGCCCCGGGCGGGTGCGCGGCGACGTGGGTGGTCCACGCGAACGTCTGCGCGGGGTCGATCTCCGTGGAGAGGATGTGGTCGGAGAAGACCCGCAGCATCATCGGGATGTCCGGGACCAGCCCGACGTCGTGCAGGTACTCCTCGGTACTGGTCAGGCGTTCGACGATGCCGCGTTGCCAGCCGTCGACGAGCGCGAGCGCCACCGTCCACGCCGATGCCGCGGCCCAGGCCGCGAGCAGCAGCGGCCGCCAGGCCAGGCGCGCGGCGAGGTCCGGTCCCCACGTGATGACCGCGAGCGCGACGGCGATCGCGACCGGCGTGCCCGGCCCGACGTGCGGCAGCCATCGCGCGAGCAGCGGCGGGAAGGGCAGGACCAGGTTCGCGCCACCGTCGAGCAGCATCCACCCGACGATCGACGAGATCGTGACCAGCCCCGCCGCCAGCCCCACCAGCAGCAGGTCGAGGGCGAGCCCCCCGCGTGCCGCCGTCTCCTGCGATGGCGCCGAACCTCTCGACGGCATCGGGTCGCAGCGGTTCATCTCACGCGCAGGGGAACCACTGGGCCGCGGCGTCCGCGCGGACCCGGAGTTCGACGAACCGGCGGCGGACCTCGTCGATCGCGTCGCGCAGCGGGAACAGCTCCCTGGTGACGAGCTGGTCGTCGTGGTCGGCGCTGACGGGGTGCCAGTAGACGCCGTCGGCGGTGACCGTCACCTCCGGGATCAGCGACTCGACGGTCAGCTCCAGTCCGGTCTCGGCGACACCGCGGCGGGCCAGCGCCCGGATGACCTGGTCGTCGCGGGCGATGCCGAGGGCGTCCAGG
>DASQMQ010000063.1:0-3918 GCA_035645455.1 Pseudonocardia sp. | reverse complement strand
CGATCATCGACCAGGCGCAGCCGCCTCCGCTCGACGGCCGCCAGCGGCAGCCCCACCAGCGGGCCGCCGGCCGCGAGAAGCGCCGCGCCGAGCAGGACGACCAGCACCACCGTGCCGAGCGGCCAGTGGATCCCGCCCTCGGCCAGCTGCCCGAGCAGACCGATCCACGGCAGGCCGAGCAGCATCAGCGGTAGCCCGGCCGCCAGCACCATCGCCGGGGTGGTGAGCAGGAAGCCCAGCGACCGCCACGGCCAGCCGGTGGCCAGGAAGCGTCGCCGGACGACCGCCTCCAGCGGGGTCCGCGGTGTTCGAGCTTGCATCCCCACGGACGCTAGACCAGCGGCTCCACCGGCCACAGCCGGTTGGCCACAGCCCCGCGGTATGGCCGGCCATACCCGCACCTGGCATACCGGTCGTAGTGACCGCACCGCCGGCCGCACGGTCCCCTTGATCCTCAACCGTGGAGAGCGAGGATCCGTGCAGCTCGAACTCAGCAACGTCACCAAGACCTACCGGGGAGGGAATCGGGCCGTCGACGGCGTGAGCATGCGCATCGGCCCCGGCGTGCTCGGCCTGCTCGGCCCCAACGGCGCCGGCAAGTCCTCCTTGATGCGCGTCCTGGCGACGATCACCCGCCCGACCGACGGCTCGATCACCCTCGACGGCACCGACGTCGTGGCCAGGCCCGACGAGCTGCGCCGCCGGCTCGGCTACCTGCCGCAGGACTTCGGCGTCCACCCCAACCTCACCGCCGCGGAGTTCCTGCGCTACCTGGCCGCGGTCAAGGGCCTGTCCACCAGGACCGCGAAGGCGCGGGTGGCCGAACTGCTGGAACTGGTCAACCTCACCGGGGTGGGCCGGCGGCCGCTCGGGAAGTACTCCGGCGGGATGCGCCAGCGGGTCGGGATCGCCCAGGCCCTGTTGAACGACCCGTCGGTGCTGATCGTGGACGAACCCACCGTGGGGCTGGACCCGGAGGAGCGGCTGCGCTTCCGCAACCTGCTCGGCGCGCTGGCGGCCGACCGCGTCGTGATCCTGTCCACCCACATCGTCTCCGACGTCGAGGCGGTCGCCGAGGACATCGCGGTGCTGTCCGACGGGCGGCTGCGCGCCCGGGGCACGCCGGAGGCGCTGCTGCACACCGTCGACGGGATGGTGTGGGAGGTGGCCCTCCCCGTGGAGGCGCTGGCCGAGATGCGCACGCGCGTGCTGGTCAGCCGGGTGACCCGGACCGGGGACGGGGTCCGCGCCCGGGTGCTCGCCGCCGGCCCGCCGATGGCCGGCGCGGTGCCGGTGCGCCCGGATCTGGAGGACGCCTACCTGCACGCCGTGCACGCACCGGCGGACCGCCGCCACAGCCCGGTGTGGGGAGCGGTCGGATGACGGCACCGCGCGTGCTCGGCGCACTGGCCGCAGCCGATTTCCGCGACCGCGCGCGGCGGCCGGCGTTCGTGGTGATGCTGCTGGCGGCGGCCGGGCTGGGCTACCTGGCCGCGCCGCCGACGTCGAGCGGCTACACCATGGTCAAGGTCGGCGGGTTCCGCGGGGTGTACGACAGCGGCTACCTCGGAGTGGTGCTGGCGATGGCCGCCGGCCTGTGGTTGTCGTTGTGCGGGTTCTACGCGGTCAAGAACACGATCCTGCGGGACACCGCGACCGGGGTCGGCCAGGTCCTGGCGGCCACCCCGCTCAGCCGGGCCGGCTACCTGCTGGGGAAGTTCCTCAGCAACCTGATGGTGCTGGCGGCCATGGCCGGGGTGGTGGCGCTGGCCGGGCTCGGGATGCTCCTGCTGCGCGGCGAGTCCGACGGGGTCGACCTGGTGGCGCTGTGGCTGCCGTTCCCGCTGCTGTGCCTGCCGTTCCTGGCGGTGGCCGCGGCCGCGGCGCTGGTCTTCGAGTCGCTGCGGCCGTTGCGCGGCGCGGCCGGCACCATCGTCTGGTTCTTCGGCTTCCTGGTCCTGTTCGTGGCCGGGCTGGGCACCACCGGGCTCGACGCCATCGGCACCAGCATGCAGGCCGACCTGGCCGCCCAGCACCCGGGCGTCGCCACCGAGATCTCGATCGGCCTGACCGTCGAGGACGGCGGACTGGGCCGGTTCCGCTGGTCGGGGTTGGACGTCACCGCCGGACTGGTCGCCCAGCAGGTCGGCCTCCTGCTCGGCGCCGTGGTGGTGGCGCTGCTGCCGGCGCTGTGGTTCACCCGGTTCGATCCCGACGATCGGCAGGCGCCCACCCGCCGCGCGGGGCGGCCGACGACGGCCGACGCGGTGCCGTCGGCCGGGGCGGCGTTCGCCGGCACGGCTTCCGTCGGCCCAGCATTCGCCGGCCCAGCATTCGCCGACACAGCATTCGCCGACACAGCATTCGCCGGCGCTGCCCAGCCCGGCACCCCGGTCGTGCTCGGCCGCGCGTTGCTCGGGCTGTGCGCCGGCGAGCTGCGGGTCCTCCTCAGCGGGCTGCCGCGCTGGTGGTGGCTCGGCCTGCTGGGCTTGACCGCGGTCGCGCCGGCCGTCCCGGTCACCGGCGGGTCCGACGTGGTGCTGCTGCTGGCCTGGATATGGCCGGTGCTGGTGTGGTCGCGCCTGGGCTCCTACGCCCATGAGCACGACGTCCACCTGCTGACCGGCGCCGCCGCGGCACCGAGGCGGCGGCTGCTGGCGGAGTGGGCTGCCGGGGCGGTCGTCACGGCGTTCACCGGCGCCGGCCCGCTGCTGCGGATGGTGCTGGGCGGCGACGGTCCGGGAGCAACGGCCTGGCTGGGCGGCGTGGCCTTCATCCCGGCCCTCGCGCTGCTGCTCGGCTCGCTCAGCCGGAGCGCCCGGCTCTTCCAGCTCGTCCACCTGATGGTCTGGTACGCCGTGTTCAACGGCCTTCCGGCCATCGACTTCATGGGCGCCGTCCGCGCCGCCGACCCGGGCAACCCGCCTGCCGGTCCCAGCCCGCTGCTCGTGCTGGGGACCGCCGCGGTGCTGCTCGCCCTGACGATCGTCAACCAGGAGGTTCGCCATGCGCGTCGCTGATGTCCGACCGGCGCGACGACGCCGGACCCGGGGGTGGCTCACCCCGGGGGCTGCCGCGCTGTCGGCGGTGGCTCTCACCGGCTGCACACTCGCCACGAGCGCGACGACGGACCCGCCCCGGACCGACACCTACCCCGGCATCGCCAGCGTCGTCCTCGACGTCGACGACCTCGGCGCGAAGCAGATCGGCAGCACGTCCGCCGCGGTCCACGCGCACGTCACCGGCGGTGATCGCGACGAGGTCCAGGTGGACCGGACGATGGAGTACACCGAGGGCGACCGGCCCGAGGAGCACATCGAACAGGCGGGCGACACCCTCACGATCACCACGACGTGCCCCGAGCGCTGGGCGGTCGGCGCGCCTACCTGCCACGCCGCCTACGCGATCCGGGTGCCCTACGGCACCACGGTCCGGGCCGTGAACCACCACGGTGACCTGACCGCTGAGGACACCCGCGGCGAGGTCGAGCTGCGCTCCCGGGATGGCGACATCACCGTGACCGTCCCCGCGGGCGAGACCGGTTATGCCGTGACCGCCACCTCGCAGGAGGGCGAGGCCACCGTCGACGTGCCGCAGGATCCCGGCGGCGTGCCGATCCGGATCGCCTCCGCCACCGGTGACGTCGCCGTCCGGCAGCGGTGAACCGGGACCGATCGGCCAGCAACCAGCTCCGAACCCCGCCGACCCGCGGGACCCGGGGCGGGGAGCCCGAGCTCGGGTTGAACGCGAACCGGCGCCCCGCCGAGGGCGGGGCGCCGGAACCGGTCGAGGACCGCCTTACGCGATGGAGCGCAGGGTGGAGCGCTGGTCGGTGCCGGTGGTGCCGGCAGTCGGGGTGATCGCCCGCAGCACCAGGCCGCCCTGCAGCTTGACCACTGAATTGGTCAGCGTCATCAG
>DASQMQ010000062.1:0-10313 GCA_035645455.1 Pseudonocardia sp. | reverse complement strand
CGCCACCCCCACGACGGGGGCGAGGACCGTGTCGGGGGCGAGCCAGGAGAAGCGGCGCATGGCCAGCCAGTACAGCTCCAGCATGGGGATGTGCACGAGGTACAGCGCGTAGGACAGGTGCCCGCCGTGCACGGCCCACCGCGTCGAGAGCACCATCGCCGGTCCCCTGTCCGCCATCGCGACGGCCGCGACCAGCAGCGGGAACAGCCCGATCACCAGGCCGCCGCGGCCGGGGCCGACCTGCTCGCCGAGCAGCAGCCCGGCGACGATCGCCACCGGCAGCGCGGCGGCCAGCGCGGCGGCGGCGCGCAGGGTCCGTTCGGTGGTCCGCAGCCGGCGGACCACCAGGAAGGCCAGCACGCCGGCGCCGAAGCCGCAGAGGATCCGGGTCAGCCAGCTCCACGGGTAGTACGGGGTGCCCAGCAGCAGGTAGGCCCCGGCCAGCGGGGCCATCAGCAGCAGCGCCCCGATGGCCAGCAGCGCCGCCGGCAGGTTGCGCAGCCGGAAGAATCCCAGTGCGGCCACCGGGAACAGCAGGTAGGCCAGCCACTCGGCGCTGATCGACCAGGTCGAGCCGACCCAGGACGCGCCGTCCAGGAACGGGCTGGTCCACAGCTGGACCATCACCACCTGCTCCAGCCACTCGCCGGGGGTCATCTCGGGCTGCGCGGCCTGCCAGGCGATCTGCGGGTCGGTGCCGAGCACCAGCCGGGCCACCAGCCAGATCCCGAACAGGTGGAAGACCAGCGCGTACAGCGGCCACATCCGGCTGGCCCGGGCCCAGACGAACCGGACGGTCGCGCCGGCGCGCAACCGCGGCCCGAGCTTCTCCAGGTAGGTGTAGGCGATGACGAACCCGCTCAGCACGAAGAACAGGTCGACGCCGAGCGCCCCGTTGGCGATCAGCGGTCCGAGCACCGCGGAGACCTCGGCCACCCCGGGCAGCGGCGTGAAGTGGAAGTGGAACAGCACCACCCACACCGCGGCCACGATCCGCAACCCGGTCAGCCCGCGCAGCTCGCCGCGCGCGGCCGGCCCCGGCGCTGCCGCCGCGGTGTCCGCCGCGCGGTCCGCGGGCTGGTCGGGGACGAGATGGCTGGAGCTCACGAACGGGCCAACGATCCCGTCCTGGCCTGCGGTACGTCCGCGCAGCCGAACGTACCGGGATGCCGCGCACGATCACTGCGGGTCCATCCGGCTCACCTGATCGAGCCGGCGGCCGCGGCCGGCCCGTCGCCCGTCGGCGACGGACCACTACCGGCGGTCGGGCTACCAGCGGTCGACGTGCAGCACCTTGTCCAGCGGCTCGCGGGCGGCGGGCTTGAACGTCTCGCCGGTGTAGTAGGCGGTGGGCAGCAGCACGCCCTGGCGCACGTTCGGGGGGATCCCGAGCAGCTCGGAGATCTCCCGCTCGTAGCGCAGGTGCAGGGTGGTCCAGGCGCTGCCCAGCCCGCGGGCCCGGGCGGCGAGCTGGTAGCTCCACGCCGCGGGCAGCAGCGAGCCCCACAGGCCGGCCTGGTTGCCCGACGGCAGCTCCTCGGCGGCGGTGATGCAGGCGATCACGTGCACCGGCACCTCGCCCATCCGGTCCGCGAGGTACACCGAGGAGTCGGCCACCCGGGCCTGCACGACCTGGCGCTCCTCGCTGAGCGACGCGGCCCGGCCGACGTAGGCCGAGGACGTGCGGTAGCGCTCGAAGGAGTCCCGGTAGTACTCGCCGATCCTGGCCCGCAGATCGGCGTCGGTGACCACCATCCAGTGCCAGCCCTGCTGGTTGCTGCCGGTGGGGGCCTGCAGCGCGACCTGGATGCTGTCGCGGACCAGCTGCATCGGCACCGGGCGGTCGAAGTCCAGGCGCTTGCGCACGGAGCGGGTGGTGCTGAGCAGCTCGTCGGGGCCCAGTGGCAGAACGGCGTCGGTCATGCCCCAACCTCTCACGATCCGATCACCGGTCCCACTGCGGTGTCGGTCACTCCGCGGTCGCGCAGGACGCGGCCAGCCCGGGCTCGCGCGGGTAGCGGTACCCGGTGCGGTCCGCGGCGCCGAGCAGGTTGTCCCGGAACCGCTCGACCGTCAGCGGCGCCCGCACCGACTCCAGCAGCTCGGCGGTCCGCGGGCAGGCCAGCGCGGTCCGGGCCCGGGCCACCTCGCCGTCCGGCGCGAGGCCCGCGGTGCCGGCCGCCCCGGCGTCGGCCAGGTACCAGGCCGGGACGAGGTCCTTGTCGTGCCCGATCCGGCCGTCGGGCAGCCCGGTGGCGTGCGCGGCGACCGGGTTGACCAGGCCCACCCCGTCCAGCACCCGGACGTCCGGGGGCGCCAGTTCGCCGACCACGCCCAGGTTGATCCAGGCGATGGTGTCCGGCGAGCCCGGCGGCAGGTCGACCAGCTTCCACACCAGGTCCGCGTCCGGGCCGGGTGCGGCCAGGGCGAGCTGCGGCCCCCCGGCGGCCGCCAGCGCCGCCAGTCCCTCCGGCACCACCGGGTGCGACCGGTAGTCCGCGGTGCCCACCGGGTGCGGCGCCCCGAGCAGGGACACGTAGAAGAGCCGCTCGTTCGCGATGCCGTTCGGGCCGAGGGTGTCGTAAGCCGGGCGCAGGCCGAGCACGGCGAGCACCGCCCAGCCGGCGGCCACGACGACCGGGAGCGCGGTCCGCGCGGTCAGCGGCACCACCATCACCGGCAGCGCCACGGCGAACAGCGCGGGCAGCAGCATCCGGCCGTGCATGAAGTCGCCGCCGACCCGGATCACGTACACCGTCAGGAGCACCCCGGCCAGCACCGGCGCGGCGACCACCGCCGCGGTGGCGAGCCCGGTGCGGGACGGGCGGCGGGCGGCCAGCACGACCCCGGCCACCAGCAGCGCGCCGAGCGGGATCCACAGCCAGTAGGTGCCGACGAGGTCGCCCAGGTACCGCAGGCCCTGGTCCCAGCGCGGGCGGGAGGCCTCCTTGGCCAGCGCGGTGGACGGCACCAGCAGCCCGTAGAAGCCGGCCCGGAAGACCTCGTAGGCCAGCGGCAGCGCGATCGCGGCCGCGGCCAGCCCGAGCAGCCCGCGCACCCCGCCCGGCCATTCCAGCAGCACCAGCACCGCGGCCACGAGCAGCCCGAACAGCGCCAGCTCGGGCCGGACCAGCGGGGCCAGCCCGAGCACCACCGCCACCGGCCAGGCCCGCCCGGCGGGTGCCGTGGGATCGGCGTCGAGCCGGCGGCGCACCTCCCACCGGAGCACCAGCAGCCACCAGGTCAGCCCGAGCCAGCCGACGATCAGCCCGGTCTCCAGGCCGGAGGTGCCGAAGTCCCAGAACGGCGGCAGCGCCAGCACGACCAGCGCCCCCAGCGGCAGCACCCGCCGGTCGCCCGCGGTCAGCCGGCGCGCGGCGTCCACGCCCAGCCCCAGCCCGGCCACCGACGCGACCAGCCCGAGGACCACCGCAGCCCAGTTCAGCGAGACCCCGGGAAGCAGGCCGGGCAGGGCCAGCAGGTAGGTCCACAGGGTCGAGGTGTTGGCCTCCACCCGCTCGCCGACGTTGAACACCGGGCCGGCGCCGGCCAGCAGCTGGCGGACCGTGCGCAGCACGATCAGGCCGTCGTCGCTGACCCAGCGGCGGTTCCAGATCAGCGCGGCGAACCCGACCAGCACCAGGACGAGCACGGCCCGGTTCCACACCGGACCGGCCGCACGGCGCGCGGGGAGCGCCGGCGCGGGATCCGGCGCCCGGCCGACGGCCGGGCCGGCGCTACGGGCCGGCACGCTCGATCACGAACACCGACGACTCGCCGGAGCCGGGGCGCAGGAACAGCCGCCCGGCCAGGAACTGGGTCAGCGACGGGACGGCGTGCACCAGCGCGTCGAGCAGCTTGGGCAGCCGGCCGTAGGGCACGTTCCACAGCCCGTCGCTGCCCTCGCGCAGCACGGTGAACCCGTGGGCCTGCAGGAACGCCCGCCACTCCGGGTGCGGCTTGAGGTTGATGTGGGTGGGGTCCTGGTAGCCGGTCCAGCCCTCACCGGCCAGCGCCCGGGCCCGCCCGGCCGGGTCGGGCATGACGACCAGCGCCCGCCCGCCCGGCACCAGGACCCGCCGCCAGCAGGCCAGCACCTCGGTGGCGGTGTCGTCGTCCAGGTGCTCCAGCACGTGGATGGCGGTCAGGCCGCGGAACACCCCGGTGGGGATGTCGTCCAGCGTGGTGTGCACCGGCGACCCGGGAGCGGTCTGCCGGGACAGCCCGGCCGAGTACTCCGAGATCTCGAACCCGGACGCCGACCCGTGCTCGGCCAGCCGGCGCAGCAGGTGCCCGGTGCCGCAGCCGAAGTCCAGGTACGGCCCGGCGCCGACGTAGCGGCGCACCATGCGGACGTACCAGCGCAGCGCCGGCCGGTCACCGGCCTGCCCGTTGGCGTCGTAGTACGACTCGTCGTAGTCGTCCGGCTTGCCCTGGGCCGCCTCGAACTCGAAATCCGACGTGGTCATCGGCCTGCCTTCCGGTGGTGGGCCGCCTTGTCCAGCAGGACCTCGTACGCGTCCAGCACGGCGGAGACCGAGAACGCCTGGTGCGCGGCCTTCTCCCCGGCCGCCCGGTCCGGCGGGTTCGCCTGCAGGTGCCGCAGCCCGCGGGTGATCGCCGCCGGGTCGGCCGGCGGGACGACGGTGCCGAAGCCGGTCTGGGCGACCGGCTGGCGCACCCCGGGGATGTCGCTGGACAGCACCGGCACACCGGCCAGCATGGCCACCGCCTGCACGATCCCGAACGCCTCGAACGCGTTCACCGACGGCAGCGTGAACACGTCCAGCGAGGCGTAGAAGTCGCCGATGCGCTCCTCGGGGACGAAGCCGAGCAGCCGGATCCGCGGGTCGTCGCCGATCGCCGCGCGCACCTGCTGGACGACGCTGCCCCCGGCGACGTGGGTGAAGTCGCCGCCGATCAGCAGCCGGGCGTCCTCGTCGGGCAGCGCCCGGAAGCCGCGGACCAGGTACTCCAGCCCCTTCTCCCGGACGATCCGGCCGAGGAACCCGACGTGCAGGCCGTCGGTCTCGCGGTAGCTGGGCTCGCCGGGCGGCGGGGGCGGGCAGGGCGGCGCGACGACCGCCATGCCGGGCTCGATCGCCGACCACATCCGGCTGTTGCGGGCGTAGTCCTCGCTGGTCACGGCGACGATCGCGGATTTGCGCATGGCGTAGCCGTTGGACGCGTCGACCACCGCCCGCTGCGCGAGGTTGACCAGGCCGGGCGGCAGCGTGACGTCGCAGTGGTAGGTCGACACGATCGGCGTGCGCAGGCCGGCGGCGATGGCGCCGGCCTCCAGCATCGGCAGCTGCAGCGCCCCGACCCTGGCCGCGGAGATGGTCGACCGGGCCAGCGCCACCAGCTGCGGGGAGATCACCCCGCGGCCGAGCCGGGCCAGCACCGGGGCGCGCAGCACGCGCACCCCGTTGATCTCCTCCTCGCGGGGCAGCGAGGCCTCGTAGCGGCTGGTCACCACGGTGACCCGGCGCCCCCGCGCGGCCATGCCCTCGGCCAGGTCGCGGGCCATGTTGGTCAGCCCCGACACGTACGGGGCGTAGTAGGTCAGCGCGATGACCAGGTCGTCGCGGACGGACTCAGACGACACTCTGCAACTCTCGCTCCCGTCGTTCGCTCAGCACCAGGGCGGTCCCGACCAGCCAGCCGGTCACCGAGCCGAGCAGGAAGGCCAGCTCGGCGCGCAGCAACAGGTCCGGCACGACGGCCAGCACCCCCGCGGCGACGAGCAGGCCGGACAGCCAGCTCCAGGCCACCAGCCGGTGCCGGACCGAAGCCACGAGCACCTGGGTGACCAGGACCAGCACGATATAGGCCGCCACCCCGACGGCCAGCAGGGCCACGTGGATGCCGGGTAGCACGTACTCCGCGCCGAAGATCAGCCCGACCAGCCGCGGCCCGGCGAAGTAGCCGAGCACGAACGCCGCCCCGGCCAGCCCGAGCAGCGCCAGGGCCAGCAGCCGCATCATCCGCACCAGCACCGACCGGTCGCCACCGGACAGCGCGGTGGTCAGCATCGGCAGCAGCGCGCTCTGCAGCGGCACCACCAGGAACAGCGGGATGCGGCTGAGCGTGAAGGCGGCCAGCAGCTGACCCGCGCTGGTCGCCTCCTCCGGCGTCCGGGCCAGCACCGGGGCGATCACCGGGATGCCGTTGAGCAGCAGTTGCGCGCAGACCGAGCCGAGCAGCAGCGGCGCCACCGCCGACCACACCTGGCGCGGGCGCAGCCGGCCCGACGCCGGGTCGGGCTCGGTGGTCGCCCGGGTGCGCCGGCGCAGCAGCGAGAGCAGTTGCGGGGCGTGCGAGACGGCGATGGCCGCGGTCAGCGTCCAGGCGAACCCGGAGCTGCCCGGGTCGACGAACAGGGTGGCCACCAGGGAGGCGAACCCCACCCGCAGCACCGCGTCGACGAACATGATGAACGCGTGCCGGCCCATCCGGTCCATGCCGATCAGGGCGCCGCGCACCACGAACTGGCCGGCCGAGACCAGGCACAGCACCCCGAACGCGACCACCACGACCGCGTGACCGCCGAACGTGTTCTGCAACAACGGCCAGGCCAGCGCGACCAGCGCCAGCTGGGCGACGGCCATGGTGGCCGCGGTGAACAGGGTGGCCTTGAGCACCCCGAGCGGGCGGCGCGGGGTGTGCAGCAGCCGGGCGGTCTCCTGCTCGACCGACAGGAACATGCCGAACCCGGCGATCTGGGCCAGCGACCAGAACGCGCCGAAGTACGCGTACTCCGCGGCGGGCAGGTTGCGGGCCACGATGGCCAGGTAGACGTTGATCAGCAGGCCGGAACCCACGATGCCGAGGCCGACCAGCCCGAGCGACCGCGTGTGCGAGCCGGGGGTGCTAGCCAGGACTCTGACCTCCATCGGGTGCATTCGGGGACCCACCGATTATGCAGCGTGTCGCGCGCGACCCCCGGCGCGCCCCCGGCGCGCCGCTCACCAGCGGCTCAGTTCCCGGGGCTCAGTTCCCGGCGCTCACTTCCGGGCGCTCACTTCTCGGCGCGCACCACGTAGAGGTAGCTGTGCCAGCGCGGCCCGGCGCTGGTGTCCGGCTCCACCGACACGGTGACCCCGCCGGCCTCGGCGACCAGCCGGGTCACCGCGTCGGCCGGGGTGCCGTGCATCTGCATGCCGGCCCGCAGCCGGTTCAGCACCGGACCGGGCAGCGCCCGCATCGCGCCGCCGACCACGCCGGCCGGTACCGCGGGCAGCTGGAACACCACGATGCCGCCGGGCGCGGCGACCCGCAGGAAGTGCCGGATGTAGCCGTGCGACAGCGCCGGGGGCATGTGCTGCAGGACCCGGCAGGAGTAGACGAGGTCGACGCTGTCGTCGGCGACGGTGGCCAGCTCGGTGCCGTCGTCCTGGACGAACTCGCAGCGCTCGTCGGTGACGATCTCGCGGGCCTTGGCCAGCATGGTCGGCGACACGTCCACGCCGATCGCCCTGGCGAACCCGGCCGCGGCCAGCCCCGCGGTCAGCCGGCCCGGCCCGCAGCCGAAGTCCAGCGCGGTACCGGTCTTGGGGGTGACCCCGCGCCGGGTGAGCAGCGCGAGCATCGCGTCGATCTCGGCGCGGCCGGTGCGCAGGAAGTCGGCCGGGTCCCAGCGGCCGCCCTTGCCGGAGTCGGTGAGCGCGGCCCACATCGGATCGGTGTCGCCGAGCTGCGTCCACCGGCTCGTGACGCCGGTCAGGGAGTTGGCCATCGTCGCACTGTAGGGGTCCGCGGGACGGCCGCCGCGCCCAGGCACCGGCCTGGTCACGGCGCGCGTCCGCCCGGGGGCGGGCACGGGCGGTCGCCCCGGGGTCACTGCGGGCGCGCCCCGGCCCGGCTGACACCATCGAATCCGTGACTGATGTGTCCGACGCCGTGCGCGACGACGTCGCCGACCGCGACGGGGAGGCCGGCACCACCGCTCCCCCACCCCCGCCGGCCGCGGCCGAGACGACCGTGGCGCGGCGCCGGGGCACCGCTCTGCTGGCCGGGCTGACCGCGATGGTCGCGGTGCTGTGCGGCGCGCTGCTGCCGTTCGCGCCGGTCTCGGTGAACGAACCCACGCTCACCTGGCCGCAGGACCCGGCCCGGCCGGAGTCGACGCTGCTGCAGCTGGCCTCCTACCGGCCGCTGGCCATGGACATCCGGTTCAGCTGCGAGGTCGCCGCGCTGGCCCAGGACCGCGGCGGGCTGGTGCTGTCCACCGCGGCGCCGGCCTCGCCGGTGGCCGCCGTCACCGGGCTGGTGGTCACCGCCCGGGACGGCCGGCTGCAGGTCGCCGGGATGGACCGGGTGCTGCTCGACGAGCCGGTCGCCGCCGGGCCGTGCGGGTACCGGATCACCGGGGAGAGCCTCGGCAAGCCCAGCTTCCAGGGCGAGCCGCCGCCGCCCGGCGATCCCACCGCCCCCGACCCCGACGTGCTCGCCGGACCGGACAACGCCGAGGTGGTGATCAGCCGGGACGGCACCGAGCTGGCCCGCACCGACGTCCCGCAACTGCCCGACGTCGACGTGCTGGCGACCTCGCTGACCGCCGTGCCGCCCGGATCCCTGAGCGTCGAGCTGCGGGTCGACGACGAGTTCGCGGCCAGCCCGACCCCGGTCAAGCAGGCACTGGTGATCGGGCTGCTGGTCGCGCTGCTGGGCACCGCGCTGCTGCTGGCCCGGCTGGACACCGGCACGGCCCGGGTGCCGGCGCTGTGGCGGCCCGGGTGGCCGCGGCTGGTCGACCTCGTGGTGCCGGCCGTGCTGGTGCTCTGGCTGTTCATCGCCCCGGCCACCGACGACGACGGCTACTACGCCGCGATGGCCCGCAACTCCGCGCTGACCGGGGACGTCGGCAACTACTACCAGCTCTACGACCAGAGCTTCACCCCGTTCACCTGGTTCTACCAGGCGCTGGGCTTCTGGCAGGGGTTCGCCGGCGACGCCGCGGTGCAGCAGCGGATCCCGGCGCTGGTGTTCGGCATCCTGACCTTCGTCGCGCTGCGCCGGGTCGTGGCGCTCGCGATGCAGGAGTGGGCCGCGGACCGCCCGCGCACCCGGGCCCTGGCCGCGGCCGTGCTCGCGGTGACCTACCTGGCCTGGTGGCTGCCGCAGGACATGGGCGTGCGACCGGAGACCGTGGTCGCGCTGACCGGCGCGCTCACCCTGCTCGCGGTGCTGGCCGCGGCCCGGCGGCGCCGGCTGTCGCTGGCCTGGCTGGCGTTCCTGGTGGCCGGCGTCGGGTTCACCGCGCACCCCACCGGCTTCACCCTGTTCGCCCCGCTGCTGGCCGGGTTGCCGCTGCTGTGGCCGCTGATCCGGGTGACCGGCGACCGGCTGGGCACCGCGGCGCGGGCGTTCGCGGTCGCCTCCGGCGGCATGATCGCGATGGGTACCGCGTTCGCCGACGGCAGCCTGCGCGACTTCCTGCGCGGCCAGGCGATCTTCCTGTCGATCCAGCCGCAGGACGGCTGGACCAACGAGATCCAGCGCTACTCGTTCCTGCTCAACAACATCCCGATGGGCAACTACGCCAAGCGCTCGGCGATCCTGGTGTGCCTGGTGGCGCTGGTCTGGTTCGCGGTGCTGGCCGCCGCGGCCCGGCTGCGGGAGGTGACGCTGCCCACCCCGCTCTGGTACGCCGCGTCGACCACCGCGCTGGCCTTCGGCGCGCTGTGGCTCACCCCGTCCAAGTGGAGCCACCACTTCGGCTCGCTGGCCGGGGTCGGACCGGTGTTCCTGGCGCTGTTCCTGGTCACCGCGGTGCCGCTGACCAGGAAGGTGCTCGGCCACACCCGGGTGCCGGTCGGCGTGCTGGCCGCGGCGGCGACGTCGTTCCTGGTGGCGATCGCGCTGGCCTGGCACGGCCCCAACCAGTGGCCCTACGCCTGGCTGGACGGCATGCACCGGCCCGAGTACCCGCCGGCGATCAGCACCATCGCCCTGGACAGCCCGGCGCTGTGGGTGCTGGGGTTCGCCCTGCTCGCCGGCGTCGCCACGCTGCTGGCCCGGCGCTCCGGCGAGGGCGGCGGGCGGCTGGGCGTGCTGCGGGCGGTGCCGCTGGTGGTGGTCGTCTCGCTGATCGGCACCACCGGCTACCTGCTCGGCACGTTCACCCTGGCCGCGGTGCAGGGCGTGCCCCGGGAATCGCTGTGGGCGCAGAGCTGGGTCGACCCCACCGGCGCGAACTGCGGTTCGGCCGCGGCGGTGCGGGTGTACGACCCGGACACCGCCGTGCCGCTGGCCCCGCTGTCCGCCGCGCCGATCACCGTCGCGGCCGGCGAGCCGGGCCGGGCGCCGAA